>USBA01000109.1 GCA_900552735.1 uncultured Collinsella sp.
AGACAGCACCACACGCTTTTGGCTGAACTCCCGACCGGCAAGACCATCGACGCTCTCGACATAAACAGTATCGGCGCGGCGGCCGGTATTGACGTAGTCGTACGTCCCGTCCGCATCGGATAGCTTCACGTTGCCCGTGTACAGTACGCGAATGCAACCGTCCTCGGCAAGCGCGGAGCCCGAATACACACCGTGGCAATCGAACGGCTCATCGGGCAGCAGCGGGGCGCCAACGTAGTCCCACGTCATAAGATCGCGACTCGTCGCATGGCCCCAGGTCTTAACGCCACCCTCGACATCAAACGGCGCATATTGAAAATAAGCATGGAACACGCCGGCCGCTTGGCAAAGACCGTTGGGGTCGTTGAGCCAGCCCGCCGGCGGCATAATATGGAAGTGCTGGCCATACGCGCCATGACCGCACTCAGAGGCGGCAGCGTCAACAGCGGCAACCAGCTTTGCAAGATCGCGACCAAGTGCATTAGACATATCAAAGTCCTAACGGATCGAAAGTTACAAGGCGCCAGAGATCGGCACCAGATACGGGAAACGCCCGCGAGCATACAACCCGCGGGAGTTTCCCTTAATCAAAAGCTCTTAGGCCTGCTCGGAAGCCTTAGGCTCGTCCTTGTACAGGACAAACGAGATGGCAAAGGAAACCACCGCGGCGACCGCAAACATGATCGCGTACTGCACAGGCTGGGCCAGGCACAGAAGGATACCGAAGATACCGGTAACGCCCGTGCCGGAGGCAGCCAGCGAGGTGAGCGCGCAGACCAGTGCGCCGCAGCCACCGCCGATGCAGCCGGCGATGAAGGGCTTAAAGAAGCGCAGGTTCACACCGAAGATGGCAGGCTCGGTAATGCCCATGAAGGCGGACAGAGCCGAAGGAAGCGCCAGGCCCTTGATCTTGGCATCGCGGGTCTTAAAGGCAACGGCGAGCGCGGCACCTCCCTGGGCTATGTTGGCGGCACTGGCGATGGGCAGCCTATAGGTCACGCCGTACTGGGCGAGCTGACCCAGGTCGATGGCGGTGTACATCTGGTGGATACCGGTAACAACCGTGGGGGCATAGAACAGACCGACGATAAAGGAACCGATGCCGAAGGGCAGGGTCAGAAGGGTCTGAATCAGACCGAGGATGGCGTTCTCGGCCCACACGAAGATGGGACCGACGGCAACGAGCGTCACGAGCACGGTCACGAATACGGAGACGAGCGGAGTCACAAAGAGGTCGAACATCTCGGGAACGATCTTGTGCAGGCGCTTCTCGAGGAAGGCGAGAATGGCGCAGGCGATGACGATGGGAATCACATGGCCCTGATAGCCGACCCACTCAAAGCTGTACACACCGGGAATAACGGTGACCATGGTCTGCACGCCCTCGGAGGCAACCGTGTAGGCGCTCTGCAGCGAGGAGTTGATGAACGCACCGCCGACGACGGCGCCCAGGTACGGGTTGGCGCCAAAGGCCTTGGCGGCGGAGTAGCCGATCAGGATCTGCAGAATGCCAAAGGACGTGCCCGAGACCAGGTCGGCGATCTTGTAGATAAAGTTATTGGTGTCGAGCGCGATAAAGCCATTGGAGGCCATAAAGTTGAGAGCACTCATGATTCCCAGCAGCAGGCCCGAAGCCACGATGGCGGGAATGATGGGGACAAAGACGTCGCCGAGCACCTTAATGGCGCGCATAAAAATGTTCTGCTGCTGCGCTGCGGCCTCCTTGACCTCGGCCTTGGTGGCAGCCTCGACGCCACTGAGCGCGATGAACTCTTCGTAGACCTTGTTGACGGTGCCGGTGCCAAAAATAATCTGGAGCTGGCCCTGGGCCTCAAAGACGCCCTTGGCGCCGTCGACGTTCTCGATGGCCTCCTTGTTAACCTTGGAATTATCGGCAATCACCAGGCGCAGACGCGTGGCGCAGTGCGCAGCCGAAACAACGTTGTCGGCGCCACCGATATTGTCGAGCACCTCTTGGGCTGATTTGCGGTAGTCCATGACTTCCCTTTCCTCCAACGGGCGCATTTGCACCCGACCAGCTTTGACACTTACACTGTAATCGTTTTCAGTTTCATATGTCTGTAATCGTTTTCACAGAAGGGTGAACGGTAGGAAATAGCCGGCGAATGGTAGTTTTGAGACAAAACAGGGTCTCAGAGGCAAGCAGACGTGCCCAGAGTCTAGACATTCATAAGCTGATGGCCGAGCTTGAGCGTCTTGAGACCGCTCTCCCCCTCCTCGCCATCGAGCGTATTGAGCAACATATTGGTCGCCTCGACGCCACTGGTCAGGTAGCCATAATGCACGGTGGGAATGCCGCCCGTCAGCGCGCGCAAAAACGCATTGTCGCCAAAACCACTCACGCGGTGTATGCCCTCGCTCATGCCGCGAACCTCATCGATGGCACGCAGCGCGCCCGCCGCCATGGTGTCGGTCGCGCAGGCGATAAATGAAACATCGGGAGCGACGGAAAGCAGCTCACGCGCCGCACCATAGCCCGAATCGAGCGTAAAGGACCCCTGGCGAATCAGGCTCGGATCAAGTGCCACGCCCGCGGCGCGCAAGCCAGCCTCGAAACCGCGACGGCGGTCATAACCGGCCGCGCGGTCCTCTTCGGTAACTCCAATATAGGCAATCTTGCCGTCCACGCGACCCGCAAGTGCATGGCCCAGCTCAAAGGCGGCCTCGTAATCGTCGTGATAGACGCACGCCGCGCCCTCAACATTCTGGCCGATCAGCACGATGGGCACGCGGCACGATTCAATCGCCCGACGGTGCTCGTCGGTAATCATAGTTGCCACCAGCACAATGCCATCGACCGGGTGGCTTTGGAACAGGTCGAGGTATTCGAGCTCACGATCTGGCGCGTTGTCGGTATTGGCGAGCAGCATCTGGTAGCCACGGTGCCCAAGCACCTGGCCAATGCCAGCGGTAATGCGGCTCACGGACTCCGAGTTGATCTTGGGCACGATGACGCCGATGAGCTTGGTAGAGCCGGTGCGCAGCGCGCGAGCCTGGCTGGACCGCACGTATCCGGTCAGCTCAATCGCCTGCTTAATGCGCTCGGCCTTGTCCGCCGATATGTAGCCACCGTTGAGGTAGCGCGAAACGGCGGCGCTCGAAACGCCGGCCAGCTCGGCCACATCTTTCATCTTTACCACGAGTACCCCTGTCATTGAAATCGCTTTCACCATGATACCTGTGCGAGCGACCACATGACGTAGTGATTACATGATAGAGAAACGCGTGGAAACTAATGAGTCACTTGAGACATGTCTAGCGATAATCACTTCGCAGCCAGTTTTACCAGACGAGAATCGCCCTAGCTGCATAATCGAAGAATACGCCCATGCAAAGCTTGACCTGAGCAGAGCCTCGCGGACTTTTCCTGGAAGGCCTCGGTGCCGAGCCTCGAAGAGTCGCAATTCACAATCCCGGTCAATCCTCTGCCAAGAACCCGTTGCGAACTTAGACTTACCAACAACACGTCAGCAAAGTTGCATACAAGCAGAAAATCGCACGCAATTTCGCCTATTCTCAATTGAGATGTAAGTTTTGACGGGCCGAATCTTACATCAAAACAAAAAAGAGGGCCGACGCATCAACCCTCTTCAGGTATCGCCCGAAGGCTTCCACCGCAATTAACTTTAATTTAGCCAATATCCCTTGTTTGTCTACAGGCTCTGCCACAAGTAGAAATTATCTTCACTTTTAGGGAGTAGCTCTTAAAAAGCAGCTATATAACTAAGAAGCGCATCCATCTTGTTCCCAACCCCAGTCGTTTCTATCTCATGAAAGTCCAAAGAAGACAGGGGGGGCATGCAGATCTTCAGGGACGCCAGAGAGGTCGCCGCGGTAGGTCTCCCGGTCAGCCGCCATCGCGGTTCCTAAAAAGAGGAAAGGCAGCCATCCCAAGAAGGACAGCCGCCTTTCCTCTGGACGCGGGACCCGTAGGTTACCCTCGTCAATACCGCTTTTTAGATAGGCTACTGATTATCAATCCGTAAGTCAAAGCTGCAAATTTGAGGCAAGCGACAATCATGTAATTCAAATCAAGACACACATGATTTTCAACCAAATCAAACGATGTCTGGCCAGCATATCAGGCATTGCATGCATAAAAAAGGGCAACACTCTCAGTTTGAAAGCGTCACCCTTAAAGCTCCCAAAGAGCTTTTGTATTGCAGGAAGATACTCTACATCATCTTCCCTTGATTGGGGGGTCGAAACAGACACATTTGTGATTTCAAGCAGAAAGCGTTATATTAAGTATGCATTTGCACGTGGTGTTCGCACTATACGCTCAGATGCCATAGTTTACAAAGATGGCCTTCTTCATAGACGCTAGGTGGGATTACTCACTAGTAGCCGATATGTCGAAGGCCTTCTTGTACATAAGGAAATCATACATTCTAATAAGCCGTTTTAGCTCGCTATTACCGTGGATTATCTTGCGATCGTCCTTGATGAGCGCCCTCAGATATTCAAGCAACTTATTTAGATCGATCTCGTCTTCTTCAAGTAGCACAAGTTTTTTAAATGCTTCCTCAAAGCCTTCGTTGGCTATAACAGACTGAACCGAGTGTCTAATTCCCGAAAGATGATAGCTACCTTTTGCCTTTCGTAGGCTGTTGTTTAGAAAAGCATCTAAATCCTTCTTCTCATCTATTTCCTTTAGCATCCTTGGGTTAAGAACTTCCCCTGAATACGCGCTTAAATACTTATACATAGGCAAACCACCCGAGTTAGAAGCAAGCAGCGAAGGAAGGTATTCCTCGACGGCAAGTCTAGGAGCAACATGTTCGTCATCAAACACAACATCACGATACAGAAGTTCGGCTTTGACCATATGCCCGTGCCCTAAAGAAGCATTCGCAACACCGATACCCAGCACAAGATGCTGTCCCTCCGGAAGTCTCTCGAGGTCGCTAAAACTCGCTTCGACTACCAGAGAGTCATTCGGATCGCCCTCATCAGCCAAGGCGTAGATGCTCCTGCGCAGCTCACGGATTATCCTGGGCGAGAAGGAGCATTTGGATTTTCCAATTGCTTCATACACCGCACCAAAATCGTTCGCCCTAATTTCGGTCATGCTTATCTCGCCAATACCTGGAAAAGAAAACGAATGAGTTGAGGTTGCATTTTCTCCCCTAGTAAGGAAGATAAAGCGCTTTCTAAGCAACGCAAGATTGTTAGAACCGAGGCAGCGCGAAATCGACATGAGGATAGCTTGGATATCGGGGTCGTTAAGGGAGTAACCGATAAAAATAATTGGGTATTCCATAAAAATAGTTAACAACTTGGCAGCCAAGTAATCCTGTGTTTCGGCGAGTTTTGCGTAATCTGCCTCCTCAAGAACCATAGATTCAGGATTATCCATAGACCCGTGGATCTTATAGATTTCACCCATTTCAAAAGTTCTGTGAAAGACGAGATCGTCTTGGCCAACAAAAACTTTAAACTCGGGAAATAGCGACTCCAGGAGACAGTCATAGTTGGTTGTAATAACTCCAGAGATACGCCGCCTGCCAACCTCTCTCAAGATATCAAGCTCATGCGTCATATATTCAGGTTTGAACGAGGATAACCTCTCGGCCGCCATGATCTTTAAAATAGATTTACGCTGACGAATGTCCTCTACATGATCGTTTCTAAAAGAAGCGAAGCGAGGGTCCTCAAGAACAGCTATGCGCATATCCTTATCAAGCATCGTCGCGGCAGAGGGCAATGCGCTATTGTCAGACTCATCTGGACAACGTGCCAGGTACGAGTCAAGCCGAAAGGGATCATCGGAAAGACGGGAACAGAGGTGCCTTAACAAACCAACCCAATCGTCGGTACCCATGTATCTACGGGAAAAGCCCGAGCCGACGAATAAATATGGGCTACGCCCCACCCCATTTATCAAACGTACAACGCTTTCTACAATGTCATCTCTTCCGACTTCCATCTAGCGCCTCCAAACAAGCTACTTCCATAAGTATAGAACATATGTTTGGATTTTACTAGAATTGCAAGACTTCATCGGAGACAAAAGCTGCTCGACAATTGAAAATTCGAACCGCACAGGTGACCCAATATTCAGCAGTGTTCCGACGAGCAAGTATTCATTTCGCGCCTCAGGCAATCTAGCGCAGCGGCATCAGTTAGAACGCCATGACTCTCTAGGGGTTCGATAAGTTGAGCGAAAGTCTAAAAATCCATCGCCAAAGTAACTCCTAAAATCAAAGGGCCGTTGCCGATAACAACCGAACAACGACCCTCCTTTGTCATCGCCTCACGTAGAGCCCACGACAACTGCATCACTAACAGGATGGTAACCTAGATGCGCAGTAATTGCGCATCCAAAAAAGTTAATCATGTAGCAAATTCTCTTCGCGTTGAAACTAATGCGAAGCATTTTCGCGTCCGTGCACGAGAATGCGCAATCAATATGCGGAAAGGCAACGATGATTCACCTAGCTAACAACCATCCAGTCACTACCGACAGTACCAGAAATCTTCGAGGAATCG
>USBA01000110.1 GCA_900552735.1 uncultured Collinsella sp.
TGGTCTCGGGGTTGCCGAACATGACACCGATCTTTTCACGCAGCTGGTTAATGAAGATGCACGTCGTGTTGGACTTGGACAGCGAACCGGCGAGCTTGCGGAGCGCCTGGCTCATCAGGCGAGCCTGAAGACCGACGGTCGTGTCACCGATCTCTCCATCGATCTCGGCACGCGGGGTCAGCGCGGCGACGGAGTCGACGACGATGGCATCGATGGCGCCGGAACGCACGAGCATGTCAACGATCTCGAGCGCCTGCTCACCCGTATCAGGCTGGGAAATCAGCACCTCGTCGATATCCACGCCAATGCGCGCGGCATACGTGGGATCGAGCGCGTGCTCGGCATCGATAAATGCCACCACGCCACCCATTGCCTGGGCTTCGGCCAGGATCTCGAGCGAAAGCGTCGTCTTACCGGAGGACTCAGGACCGTAAATCTCGACGATACGGCCGCGCGGCACACCGCCGATACCCAGAGCGGCATCGAGTGCAAGAGCGCCCGTGGGGATGGCCTCGACCTCAAGCTCGGGGCCGCCGTCACCATACCTCATGATGGAGCCTTGACCGAACTTCTTCTCGATCTCGGCCTTGGTGGTAGCGATCATCTCGTCGCGCTCTTTACCCGTCGTGCGTGCATGAACGGTACGTACGGGACCTGAATTCTTGGCCATGAATAGCCCTCCTCTTAACAACCTGAAACGATAATAAACGAACGGCTGTTCGTGGTCAACCGTTCAGATTCATCATATGCACCCGTACATTCCAAAACCCGACCAAACGCCGACCAATCACCGACCAAACGCTTGACCGTGCCAATCACAAATACGACCGCTCGAACAAATTTAGGCCATATACCAGCGCAAACACCAATACCGTCAAAGGTCCCTATCTCCACAATTAAGGGGCCCTAAGGCCCCTTAAACCACGTCTATTCCATAGAATTGAGCACGCGGACAATGCACTCCAAAGCCTCCGCGACCGCATAGGCCCGAACGCACGACCGATCGCCCTCATAATGACAACGTGCAGACTCGACAACCGGCGCTCCCCCATCGGCCGCGCGATACGCCCAGCCAATATAGAACGTGCCGGCAGGGTCTTGCTCGGTGCCACCACCGGGCCCAGCGTAGCCCGTTGCGCTTACGGCAATATCGCTCTGATAGAGTTCAAGCGAGCCCGCGGCCATCTCGCGCGCCGTCTGATGCGACACGGCACTAAACCGATCGAGCGTTTCCTGCTCGACGCCGAGCACGCGATGTTTGATCTCATCGCAGTAGGTCACCGCACCGCCACGAAGCACCGCCGAGGCACCCGGGATATCGGCAATCGTCGAGGCGATCATGCCCGCCGTCAGCGACTCCGCCGTCGACACCGTCACACCACGGGCACTCGCGCGCTCGACAATATCGCGCGCCAACTCCTCGTTGTTTGCGGTGATCTGCAAATAAGACTCCGTCATACCCACCAGGACCTAGACCGAAAAGACGATCTTACGGCAGTTCCAGAAGTACTGGGCACCCGAGACAATGGTCAAAATCACGGCGATGACGTACAGGAAGCGCGACACCGAATAGACACCGAGCAGCAGCGACACCGGCCCCAGCTGAAGACCGGCCATCGCAAAGACGCACAGATAGCCGCAGATAGAGACCATCGTGGTCGCCGTCTTATACTTGCCGAGCTTATCGGCGGCAACGACCACACCGGCAGCACTTGCGACCATACGAAGGGCGCTCACCAACAGCTCACGGAACAGGATAATGAACACGGACCACACGGTCACCGCGCCAAAATCCAGGAACAGCAGCAGGGCCGAGAACACCAGCAGCTTGTCGGCGATGGGGTCCAAGAACTTGCCGAAATCGGTGATCTCGTTGCGCGAGCGTGCCAAATAACCGTCGACCTTATCGGTGCACGACAGGATCACATACAGAATGAAGGCAGCGGCGGCGAGCGGGCCGTCGAAGGTGCTCCAATCTGTACCGGCAACACTCGTGTGAGAAAGCGCCGAAACGATCATGAACACCGGGATAAAGACGATGCGAACGCACGTCACGATGTTGGCGGGCGTCCAAACACTCGTCAGTTCCTTATTACTCTCGTTTGCCACGACGCTCTCCTACTCCACAACATGACCGATAAGCTCATAGCAGAAGCTATCGGTAAACTCGACAGTCAGAATATCGCCCACGGACGCCTCGCTGGCGTCCAGATGCACCGCGCCATCGGAATCGGGCGCCTGGAACCAGGCGTGACCGATCAGCTCGGCGCCGTCCTCGGTCTCCTCGATGCCATCGACGATCACCTGGGCGCGCTCACCCACATGGGCTGCCGTGGCGGCAAAACCGAGCGACTCGGCCAGATCCATGGCCTCCTGGGCGCGCTCGAGCTTAACCTCCTCATCGACCTGGCCTTCCATCTTGGCGGCCAGGCTGCCCTCCTCACGCGAGTAGGCGAAAACGCTCGTGTAGTCAAAGCCAACGGTGTCCATAAAGTCGATAAGGTCGCGGAACTCGTCGTCGGTCTCGGTCGGGAAGCCGACCATGGCCGTGGAGCGAATCACGATGCCGGGGATGCGCTCGCGAAGGTCGCGGAACAGATCCTCGAGCTCCTGGCGCGAACCGGAGCGACGCATGGCCTTGAGGATGCGCGCGTCGCAGTGCTGCACGGGGATATCGATATAGGGAAGCACCTCGGGCGTATCGCGAATCGTCTCGATAAGCTCGTCGGTCATGCCCTCAGGCTGCAGATAGAGCACGCGGACCCAGACGTTGTGCGGGCGCACGGCCTCGGCGACGGCACGCAGCAACTGCGCCAGATTGCGCGGCGAGCCCTCGGCGACGTCCTCGTCGGCAAAGTCGGTGCCCCAAATGCCCGTGTCCTGGCCGATCAGCACGATCTCGCGTACGCCGCCGGCAACCAGGTCGCGCACCTCGGAGATAATGCTCTCGGCACTACGCGAATGATAGCGACCGCGAATGTAGGGGATCATGCAGAAGCTGCAAAAACGATTACAGCCATCGGAAATCTTGACGTAGGCAACGGCGCCCTCGACGGTACGCTTGACCTGCGGGATATAGGCCGCGATCTCGCGCTCCACGCCCAGTACGCCATCGATGACAGAGACGATACCGTCTTCCTCATCGGCCTTCACAAAGGCCGCGACCTCGGGAAGCTCGTCGGGCAGGTCGTCGCCGTAACGAGACGGCACGCAACCGCACATGACGATGGGGCAGGCGCGAACGCCGTCCTGCACCTCGTTAGCGAGCTCGAGCGTGGTCTCGATGCTCTCGGACGTCGCCGAGGCGAGAAACGAGCACGTGTTGACGATGGCGATATCGGCATCCTGCGGATTGAATGCCTCCTCGTAGCCCGCAGCGGTCAAAAGAGAACGCATGCGGTCGGTATCGACCTCGTTCTTGGCGCAGCCAAGCGTGATATAGAGTACAGAACCCAACGGAGTATCCATGTTGGAGAGCGGTCCTTTCGAGTAAATTAGCGATAGTTGGTAAACTGCAGCGGCTGGCCGTAGTCCTGGTCGCGCAGGAACTGAATCACCGTCTGAAGCGCATCCTTAGAGGCCGAGGTAACGCGCAGCTTATCGGCCTCGATGGTCACCTTGACCTTGAGCTTTTGATCCTTGATGTCCTTATTGATCTTCTTGGCGGTCGCCTGGTCAATGCCCTCGACGATATGACCGAGCACGCGCACGGTACCGCCCGAAGCCGCCTGCGGCGCGTCCCAAGAGACAGCCTTGAGGTCGATGCCGCGCTTGATGAGCTTAGAGCTCAACACGTCGATGATCTGCTTGGAGACAAAATCGGCCGGGGCATTGATCGTAAAGAGCTTGTCGCCCTTCGAAAGCTCGATGGTGGCGCCGGAGTCCTTGAGGTCATAGCGCTGAGAGATCTCGCGGGTGGTCTGTTGGAAGGCGTTATCGACCTCCTGCATATTGACCTCGGACACAACGTCGAAGCTGGAATCTTTAGCCATGGTTCTTCCTTTCGGTACGGGGAGCCTTAGTAGCTGTCGTACGAATAGTCATCTGAATCGTTTGCTGTCTGGCCATCGGATGCCGTGTCGGTGCCGTCGGCAGATTGGGCGTCGGTGCCGTCGGTAGACTGGGGGTCGGTGCCGTCTGCAGTATCGGTGCCGTCGGCACTCTCGCCGTCTTCGGAGTCAGTGGTCTCCTTCTTGGGAACGGTAATGGTCACGCGCGCCACGCCCGATGTCTTGGTGTCGTAGCGAACCTTTTCACCGTTCTTGGTAACCGTAACATCGGAGGGCTTGGACGTGGTGATCTCGATCGAGGACTCAGGCGTGTACTCCTGCTCAAAGGGGCCAGTCGCCTGGGCTCCATAGACCGACTTGCCATCGACCTTGACCTCAATCCAGGCGGTCTTTCCCTTGGCAACGGAGACCTTGACCTTGATGACCTCGTCCTCTTTCTTTTTCGCGTTCGCCTTGGCGGCATCGGAATCGGCAGAATCCGTCGCCTCGTCGGTGCCTTCATCCTCGTCAACAGATTCGGTCTTCTTGGAAGACTTCTTGGTCGTCGTCTTGGTGGCCGCGGGCGTCTCGGGCGTCGACTCGGGTGCAGAAGAGCCGCAGCCACGCAAGAGAACCACGATGAGCAAAATCAGCAGCAGCGCAACAGCACCGATGCCAGCGTAAACGACACGCGGATCGAGTCCGTTGTTCTGGGAGTCGCGCCCGCCGCTGCGTGCGCGACTGGAGCCGCCACGGCCATTCCCCTGCGGCATGCGGGCGCGACTGCTATCGGGACGACCACGATAGCCGCCGTGGCTCTGCGAGCCGCGCTGGCCCGAACGCGGCGCAAGCTCGCCACGGTTCTGATAGCCACGCTGGCCAGAGCGAGGCGCCGAAGAGCGCTGACCGTAAGGCTGCGATTGCGAACGGAGGCGCGGCGTCACCTGCGTGGTATCGGCGTCGGCATATCCACCGTGGGAACGCCCGGCAGAAACTCCGCGAAAACCACGACCGGAGTAGCCACCGTCGCCGTAACCGGCGCGGGGATCGCGACTCAACCCGCGAGCGGCGGGAAGCGCACGGTCATCCGGCATGGGCGTACTGCGGAAGCGATCTCGCTGAGAACGAATCTCCTCGCTGGAGCCCGTCTCGGTGATATAGCCCGCCTGCGGAGGGCGCTGGCCATACCGCGTCGAGCGACCACCCTGAACCATCAGAAAGCGTCCGTTATCGACCGACGAACGCGAGTTAACGTAGCCGGCAGCATCCTGAAAACGACCGCCCCGCTGCGAGGTCTCGCGTTCATATGCCATGAGGTCATCAAAATAAGCGTTGACGACCTCGCGAGGGTTAAGCCCCAAAAAGCGTGCATAGCTCGAAATCATGCCCTGCGCATAGCCGCGCGGGGGCATCGATGCAAAGTTACCGGTCTCGAAAAACTCGATGATCTGCGGCCTGATTTTGATGGTGTTGGCGACCTGCTGGATGGAAAGGCCCATCCGGCGACGCTGCTCGAGCAGCATGTCACCAAAGCGTGCAGCCATCAGAATCCTCCAAACTCACGATCTTCATGTGCCATCTCGGCGTCGACAGACTCCAACGCGGCGAGCCCCTCCTCGTCCAGCAAGACCTCGCGCGGCTTGGAACCATCGGGCGGGCCGACGACACCCTTTTCTTCCAGCATGTCCATAATACGCCCGGCGCGCGCATAGCCAACCTTGAGGCGGCGTTGCAGCCCAGATGTGGAGCCCAGCTGCGATTCCACCACAATATGGGCGGCCTCCCAGATAAGCGGGTCGTCATCTTGCGGTTCGGCAACGCCCGTGCGAACAATGCCGCCACCAGCCATGGACATGGAAGCAGGCGCCACGGCAGACAGAATCTCCTCGTGGTAGTCGGGCTCGCTTTGCGACTTAACGAACTCGACGATCTCGTTGATCTCGTCGTCCGAGACAAAACAGCCCTGGATACGGCGGGGCTTGCCCCAGTCGACCTTGGAGAACAGCATGTCGCCCAAACCGGTGAGCTTTTCGGCGCCCATCTGGTCGATAATGACGCGGGAATCGATGCCCGTAGCCACGTTAAAGGCGATACGGTTGGTGATGTTGGCCTTAATAAGGCCCGTCACCACGTTGGAGCTGGGGCGCTGCGTAGCCACGATAAGGTGAATACCGGCGGCACGGCCCAGCTGGGCGATACGGACGATCGAGGCCTCGACATCCTTGCCGGCGACCATCATCAGGTCCGAAAGCTCGTCGATGATGATGACCAGATAGGGCATCTTTTGCGGCGGGTTATCGTAATGCTCAAACTCGCCGGCGGCCTGCTTTTCGTTATAGGTCGAAATCTTACGGACGTTGAGGCGTTCGAATACCTTCAGGCGGCGCTCCATTTCGGACACGGCCCACTGCAGGGCGCCTGCCGCCTTTTTGGGATCCGTCACCACCGGAATCAGCAGGTGGGGGATGCCGTTATAGGGCGCCAGTTCCACCATCTTGGGGTCCACCATGATGAAGCGA
>USBA01000111.1 GCA_900552735.1 uncultured Collinsella sp.
TCGTTAACGGGACGGTCCACCTTATAGACCTCACCCGAAACGCTCACGTAGCCCAAAAGCGACACATGGCTTTTGCCGACGAATTCGACGACATAGCATGATTCATGCGGGTCCTCGCCAAAGAGTTTCCAGACCACGCCATATGAGCGCCCCGCAGGCTGCTCGGGCATCGCCGGAAAGCGCTTCTTGGGATCGAGAAACCTGAGCTTGTATGTCGGACGCTCTGCCACGAAGTATCACCCTGATCGGTCGCTTGAAGAAGGAGTGGTCACGGATGGGCCGCGACACCTACTCGAAATCTTACACGAGTCGATGAGAAATAGTCCCCATTGACCGAGGTTCGAATCCATGCGGTGTTTACGTAAAAGAAAAGCCCCCGTTGCCGGGAGCTTTAATCTCAAATGGTGCGGCGTATAGGATTCGAACCTATGACGTTCTGATTCGTAGTCAGACCCTCTATCCAGCTGAGGTAACGCCGCAGCGCAAGACATATAAAACCACTTTAGCTTATTGGAGTCAAGCACAATCTCAAACTTTTTTGTGGAACGCAGTTTTGTCATGCTGCTCCGCATATACCGCCGTTCCCCGTACGATTGATTGGCTTTTCGATCACGTCAAACTTGGCATCAAGTTCTCTCAGGAGCGATCTCACCCGCTGGGCGCAATCATAATCGGCAAACGAGATGCTCAGCATGCGCGCGACCTGGTTGGAAGTCCCAACTCCATAGAAGTGCTCCAGCGCCACAAGCCCCTCGTGCGTCACAAAGGTCTCGACCACATGCGGCGACTCCTCAAAGCACCATTGGGTCAACGGACCCTCACTCGTCTGCCGAAGCACCAGGCCACCCATGCCAGACGGCTCACACGTTACAAGCAGGTACTCCCCGCCCTCATCGCTCTGGAACAAAACAACCCGCTCGTCGAACAGCTCCATCACATCCCCTTTCTCTTGCTCTTAGCTAGCAAAAGCATAGCAGGTAAATGGCTGTATACAGAACGTTTGTTCGTGTGTTTTCTATCGAGCTGTCCGCACGGCATGGTATATCCGTACACAAAAAGGGCGCCCCTAAAAGGAGCGCCCTCGCAAATCGCCTATGCAGCTAGCTTACGCGACCGGCTCGATCTTCTCGAGGCCGCCCATGTAGGGACGCAGAACCTCGGGGATCGTGATGGTGCCGTCGGCGTTCTGGTAGTTCTCCAGAATGGCAGCCATGGTACGACCAGCCGGCAGGCCGGAACCGTTAAGGGTGTGCAGGTAGCGCGAGCCCTTGAAGTTCTCGGGGTCGCGATACTTGATGTTGGCGCGACGGGCCTGGAAGTCGCCGCAATTGGAGCAGGAGCTGATCTCCTTGTAGGCGTTGTAGCTCGGCAGCCAAACCTCGATGTCGTAGGTCTGACGGGCGGAGAAGCCCAGGTCGCCGGTGCACAGGCTAATCACGCGATACGGCAGGCCCAGCTGCTGCAGCAGGTACTCGGCCTCGGCGGTCATGCTCTCGAGCTCCTCGTCGGACTCCTCCGGCTTGGCAAACTTGACCATCTCAACTTTGTCGAACTCGTGCTGGCGAATGATGCCGCGGGTGTCGCGACCGGCGGAACCGGCCTCCTCGCGGAAGCAGGGGGTGAAAGCGGTGTAGCGGCGCGGCAGGGTGTCGGCATCGAGGACCTCGCCGGCGTGCAGGTTGGTGAGCACGACCTCGGCGGTGGGAATCAGGAAGTTGTCGCCCGAGACGTGATAGGCGTCGTCCTCGAACTTGGGCAGCTGACCCGTGCCAAACATGGTCTGACGCTTGACGACGATAGGCGGCCACCACTCCTTAAAGCCACGGCTAATGTGCGTATCGAGGAAGAAGTTGATGAGGGCGCGCTCCAGGCGGGCGCCAGCGCCACCGAGAACGGTAAAACGGCTGCCGGAGAGCTTGTTGCCGCGCTCGAAGTCGAGGATGTCCAGATCGGTGCCCAGATCCCAGTGCGGCTTAAAGTCGAAGTCGAACTCGCGCGGGGTGCCCCAGCGGCGACGCTCGATGTTCTCGTCCTCGTCCTTACCGTATGGAGTAGCCTCGCACGGAATGTTGGGCAGGTGAGACATGAAGTCGTACTGCTCCTGCTCAAGAGCGGTACGGCGCTCGGCCAGACCGTCGATCTTCTCGTTGACGGCGCGCACGGCCTCCTTGGCGGCCTCGGCCTCGTCCTTCTTGCCCTCCTTCATCAGGGCGCCGATCTTCTTGGACTCGGCATTGCGCGTAGCCTGGAGCTCCTCGACCTCGGTGATGACGGCACGACGCTCGTCGTCGAGCTCAAAGAACTTCTCGCGATCCCAAGACGTCTGGCGGTTAGCCATGGCGACATCGATGGCATCGGGGTTCTCGCGAACAAACTTGATATCAAGCATTAGATCCTCCGGCGATATACATTCCATTTAGGTTGCAACCTTGTACATGTATGGGCAAGTATATACTTATGAGCGTTTACGACCCAACTCAACTACGCAAGAAGGCACCCAATGGACGCAGTTTTTTCCTTTTTGTTTGGCACCCGCACCGGTTTTGCCATCCTTTTCGCCGGCGGCATCCTGCTGTTTGCGATTCTTGCCTTTGTAATGGAGAAGCGCACCCATAAGATGTATGTCGACCGCGGACCCAAGTCCGAGGACGATCAAGACAGCTTCTGGGACTAACCTGCCAAAAAGGGACAGGTTTATTTTGGTCGGTTTTATCTGGTCAAACGCAAGCGCCCCGCAACTGGAATTGAGCCAGTTGCGGGGCGCTTTTCGCTAAAAGGACAAAACCGCAGAAAATACCTGCCAAAAATAAACCTGTCTTTTTTGGTCGGTTTTTCTGGAGAGTTGCGTCGATTGCCTTGACCAGGGCGCTGCGCATGCCGGCGTCCTCGAGCGCAACGACGCCCTTGATGGTGGCACCACCAGGCGAGCATACGGCATCCTTCATCGCCGCAGGATGCTGGCCAGTTGCAAGCTGCAACTTTGCCGTACCCAGCACCATCTGGCTCACGATGCGATAGGCATCGGCGCGCGGAATACCGTGCTTGACGGCCGCATCGCCCAGGGCCTCGATCGCCATGGCGACAAATGCCGGGGCGCAGCCGCCCACGGTGCCGCCCACAAACAGCAGGCTCGAATCGAGCTCGACCACCGTACCGAGCTTGCCAAGCAGGCCGAGCACCGTGTCGCGCTGTTCATCACTAAGCGTGGAAGCCTTCTCACAGGCGATGACGCCCTCGCCCACCGAAACCGGTGTGTTGGGCACCGTCGAGATATGCGCGACGCCCGGCAGGACCTGCTCCCACTTGGCACTGTCCCAGGTCCAGGCAACCGACAGAACGACCTTTTTGGCAAGAGCATCCTTGAGCGGGGCGAATACCTTCTCGATCATGTACGGTTTGACCGCAGCGACCACGATATCGGATGCGGCGACAGCCTCGGCGGCATCGTGGCAGGCGACCATGCCGCGCGCCTCGCAGCGCTCAACCAGTGCGTCGTAGCGACCCGCGCAGGCGCACATGTCGCTCGCAGCTACACCGGCAGCGATCCAGCCATCGGCCATAGCGCTCGCCATATTGCCAAAACCGACAAACCCAATCTTCATATCTCATAGTCCTCTCAGACACGCTCTTCAAAACGAAAGCTATTGTCCCACGCCATTGTTTCGTATTGCCGACCTATTTGTGATACGGCTCGCCACGGCTGATCTTGCAGGCGCGGTAGATTTGCTCCAGCAGCACCACGCGTGCCAGGTTATGCGGCAAGGTAATGCGTCCAAAGCTGAGCATCTCGTCGGCGCGGGCGCGCACGTCATCGCTCACGCCGTCCGATCCGCCGATCACAAAGGCGATGTCGCTGTTACCACGCAGCATAAGATCGTCGAGCCTCGCCGAGAGCTCCTCACTCGAACGCTCCTTGCCCTCGATAGCCAGCAGGATCACATGCGCTCGAGACGGCAAAGCAGCAAGAATCGCCGCCCCTTCCTTGTCACGCGCGGCATCAACACCGCCCGCCTTAGCCGGGTCGATATCGGCCACCTCGCGGATATCAACCTTGGCATAGGCACCTAGGCGCTTGGTGTACTCAGCGCACGCGTCCTTCCAAAAGCGCTCCTTGAGCTTACCGACGCAAACGACGGTGTATTTCACGCGCGTCTACTCCTTCGAATCGTTTTGAACTTTGCCGGCGGTCAGCATCTGCTCGAACATCGAGGCCGACTGCGAGAAATCGCTCGGCAGCACGACCGTCGAGGTTTTACCCGTACGAGCGAACTCCGTCATCATCTCGGACCACTGCGTAAACATGAACAGCTGGTTGGCCTCGTCGTTACCGACTCCCGTCTCCTGGATGATCTCGAGCGAATCTTTGATACCCAGTGCAATGGCCTTGCGCTGGTTGGCGATGCCCTCGCCCGCCTTTTCCATAGCCTCGGCCTCGGCGGTCGCCTCGGTGACGCGCTTGATGCGGTCGGCCTCGGCGAGCTCCTGTGCCGCAGCGCGCTTGCGCTGGGCGGCGTTGATGTCGTTCATGGAGTTCTCGACCTCGGTCGGCAGCGCGATTTTGGTGATGAGCGTCGACACGAGGGTGAAGCCGTAGGCGGCCATCTGCTCGGAAACGGTAGCGTTGACATCCTTGGCGATGTCATCCTTCTTGGCAAAGACCTCATCGAGTGTGTAGACGGGAATCGAAGAGCGTAGGGCGTCGGTGATGAAGTCACGCATCTGGTCGACGGGCTCCTGCAGCATGTAGTAGCTCTTGTAGATACCCGAATCTGCCGGGCCGGCGCCCATGTCATAGCTCACGTGGTACTGAGCAGAGACCTCAAGGCCGATGGTCACGTTGTCCTGGGTCTTAACGTCGATGCCAAAACCGTTTTTCATGGTGCGCAGGCTCACCGTGGCGGCCTTGCGGTCGATCACGGGCACCTTCATGTGGAAGCCCGCGTTGACGATGCGGTTAAACTTGCCCAGACGCTCGATGATCACGGCATGTTGCTGTTCAACGACATAGCAGGCGTTGGGAAGCAGCAGCAACAAAATGATGATGGGAAGCAGAAGGCTCGTAAGGGCGGCAATGATACCGGACAACAGCATGGTCTCTCCTCTGATAGGCACACGTTGGCACTAGGATACCCGCACGAAGCAGCAACGTGACATCAACAAGAGGCCCATAACAAAAAAGCTCCCATTGCTGGGAGCTCTTTCATTTAATGGTGCGGGCGAAAGGACTTGAACCTTCATGGGGTTGCCCCCATACGGACCTGAACCGTACGCGTCTGCCAATTCCGCCACGCCCGCGTGCAGGAATTAGAATAACGGAGCGCCACCACGAACGCAAGAACTATTTTTGAAAAAGTTTGCAGGCATTCTCCCAAGCGGCTTGCGCGATTGCCTCGGCGTCCTCACCAGTGCGATCGACACGGTCGTTAACCAGCGTGTTTGCCGTAATGGAGATCATTGCGGGCTCGCATTCAAGACCGCGGATGGGCTCCGGAGCCATATACGGGCAATCCGTCTCGAACAAAATTCGATCGAGTGGGGTTGCCGCAAATGCCTCGCGCACGTCGTCGTTGCGCTTAAAGGTGGCCGCACCACCATAGGCGATATAGCAGCCCAGCTCCACAAAGCGCTCCATCGTGGCGCGGTCCTCGCCAAAGCAGTGCAGCACACAACCGGCCTGGGGCACGCCCACCTCACGAAGCACGTTGTACGCATCCATATGCGAGGTGCGCTCCCCATCCGAGTCCTCATGCCGCAGGTGCAGCTCCACCGGCACATTGCGGCGCACGGCAACTTCGAGCTGACGTGCCATGCAATCAATCTGCACGCTATGGGGCGCCGGCGCGATGTCGTCATCGTAATCCATGTGGTAGTCCAGGCCGATCTCGCCGATACCGGCGCACAAAGGGTCATCGAGCGCGGCAACGACCTGTGCGTGAATGTCGTCGGTATAATCCGGCGCGCCATAGGGGTGAACGCCAGCGAGATACTTGATCTGCGGAATATCCCGCATCGGCAGAATTTCGCGCACGAGCCAGTCGCTATAGTCCGTCACGCTGCGCTTGTCGGCGATGGGGTCGAGCATCGTCACCAGCAGGTCGACGCCCGCGGCTTTGGCGCGCACGAGCATCTCGGGCACCTCCTTGCCCCAGAACGAAAGCAGATGCGCATGCGTGTCGGCAAGCGGTGCCAAGGGCACGGGACAAGCAGCCGTCTTCTTTTTCTTGGTAAACGTCACGCGTTCGGCATTAGGCATCATGGATTAGCTCCTGGGCCAGGCGGACAAAGTCAGCAACATCGAGCGTCTCGGCGCGCGTGGTGGGTGCGATACCGCAAGCCTCAAAGGCGGCATCGAGCACGTCCTTGGCAAAGCCGTTGGCGCTCATGGAATTACGGATGGTCTTGCGACGCTGAGCAAATGC
>USBA01000112.1 GCA_900552735.1 uncultured Collinsella sp.
ATGTCAAGCTTGCTTTGATGGGGCCGCTGTCCGGCGTGGGCGATGCCTTCTACTGGGGCACGCTGCGAATTTTGGCAACGGGTGTCGGCACGTCGCTGGCGCTGCAGGGCTCTATTCTTGGCCCGATTTTGTTCCTGCTCGTGTTCAACGTCCCTCACTACATCATCCGTTACCTGCTGACGTTTGTGGGATATCGCTTTGGCTTGGACATGATCAGCAAGGTCCAGGAATCGGGCATTATGGACACGATCGTCAAGATGGCCTCCATTATGGGCGCCATGGTGATCGGTGCTATGACCATGGAGATGGTGACCGTGGACATTCCGCTCATGGTCGGTGCGGGCGATGGTGCTCAGACGCTCGCCGAGCTGCTCAACGGAATCTTCCCGGGCTTTGTCACGATGGGGCTGTTTGGAATCGTCTATCTCATGCTCAAGAAGAAGATGAATCCGCTGCTCATCATGCTCGTGATCCTGCTCGTGAGTATCGCTGGCGCGTTCTTTGGAGTGCTTGGTGTCCAGTAGAGTATCCGTCATAATGAGAACAATGTAAGAGGGGCGTCGCGCACACTGTGCTGCGGCGCCCTTTTGCCGAAAGGTGGACAAGATGGAGTATCCGCAGCTTGCCGTCATGAATATCAGCCATCGTTATTTTGACCTTGAGGAATTCTTTTCTTCGGCAGCGGCCTCGGGTTACACGTGTTGCGAGCTTTGGACTGGGGCGATGCATCTGTATGTCGATTGCCATGGATACGATTCGCTCGAGCAGGTGCGGGAGCTGTCACAGCGGTATGGGGTTCGGATTGTGGGGCTTTGTCCCGAACAGAACAACCCCAAGCCGTGGAATATCGCGGCGCGCGGGAATGAGGCACGTGCCCGCACACTCGCGTACTTTAAGAACGTCGTGGATATTGCGGCGGAACTTGGAGCCGAGCAGGTCATGGTCTCGAGCGGCTGGGCATTTTTGAACGAGCCGATCGAGGACGCGTGGGGTCGCAGCGCCTCGATGCTGCGTGCGATTGCCGAGCATGCGGGAGAGCGCGGCGTGCGACTGGTGCTCGAGGCCCTACAGCCGGTTGAGTCGATGATCGTGAACTCGGCGGCCGATACGAAGCACATGATTGAGGCAGTTGACCATCCGGCACTTAAGGCGTGTCTGGATTTGGGCGCTATGGCGGTGGCGGGGGATACCATCGACGATTATTTCGATCTGCTTGGCGATGATGTCGCCCACGTGCATTTTGTCGATGTTGCGGCAGATGGCACGACGCATCTTGCCTGGGGTGACGGCGATCGCGATATGCGCGCCGACCTGGATAGGCTGGTGGCGCGTGGATATCGTGGAGTGGTTTCGGCCGAGACCTATGACTGGCGCTATTTCGCCGATCCCGCCGCAGCCGATGCTCAGGTTATGGCGGAGTATCGACGCGCGATCGGCGCCTAGGCGGGCGTCGAGCTGCCGTTCGGCAGACTTTAGCTTGGCGCTCTTTGGGAAACGGGATGCGCTTTCCGGCTGAGGCTTCTGGCGGAAAGCGTGTCCCGGAATTGCGATTCAGAACGGGACGCAGTTTCCCGTTGGGATGGGTTTGGGAAAGCGTGTCCCATTCTGGAGACTCATTCCGGGATGCATTTTCCCGATGGGGCGGGTTTCGGGAAGTGTGTCCCATTCTGAGCGTCTATTCTGGGACGCCGTTTCCGGTTGAGGCCTCAAGTGGAAAGTGCGTCCCAGTTTTTGGCTGGAAGGTGGGACGTGCTTTCCGTATGTTTCCAAATGAATACGCTGTGAGCCTAGGGAGACGATTCTCCCCGCAAGCACTCTAGTATGCTAAAGTACCCAGAAGACCGGCGGAGCTATGCCGGTCTTCTGTTCTATATGAAACACAGCATGAGGAGGCTCACCAGATGACGGCCACACCGTGGGGATTCCGGGACATATTGCCCGAGGAGGCTCAGGCGCGCGAGGAGATTGCACTGACGGTGAAGGGCTGCTTTAGGGAGCATCATTACCTGCCGGTCGAAACGCCGCTGCTCGAGGACAAGGGTTCGCTCGAGGAGGGCGGCCGCATTGCGGACACGCCGTTTAAGCTCTTTGACGATGATGGCCGCCTGCTGGTGGTCCGTCCCGACAACACGTTGCCGATCGTGCGCCTGGTTTCGACCCGCATGCACGCTGCCGACCTGCCCCTGCGCCTTCGCTACGAGGCGCCGGTGGTTCGCGAGTGCCAGCGCAATGCCGGTGGCTCGCGTCAGTTTACACAGCTGGGCTTTGAGCTTATCGGTGCGGGCGATACCGCGGGCGATGTCGAGATTGTCTCACTGGTCGCCGAGGCCGTGCGTAAGCTGGCACTGTCCGATGCGCGCATTATCGCGGGTAGCGTGCGTCCGTTTAAGGAACTGCTCGCGGCGTGCGAGGATCGCGAGCTGGCCGCTGAGGCCCTGCGCTGCGTGCACGCCAACGACTTTGTGGGCCTCGATGCCCGCGTGGCTGCAAGCGCCGAGTCCGATGCCGTCAAGGCCGCCATTAGCGAGCTGCCGCGTCTGCACGGCGGTGCCGAGGTGCTCGACCGCGTGGACGCGCTGCTGGAGGCTGCCGGTATCGTCGCGCCGCTGACGCGCGAGCTGCGTGCCCTGGTCGAGGGCCTGGCACCCGAGGACGCCCAGGTGCTGTCGTTCGACTTCTCTATCATGAACTCTTTCGATTACTACACGGGCCTGGTCTTTAAGGCTTATGCGGGCGGACTGCCCGATCCGGTCGGTTCGGGCGGACGCTATGACTCCATCTTCACCGGCGCATTTGGCGACGGTATCGAGGTGCCGGCGGCGGGCTTCGCCTTTTCGCTCGAGCGCCTGGAGGCCGCGCGCACCTCGGCCGAGGATGCCGCTTCCGATGGCGATCACGCCGCGGGCCGTGGCGCCGAGGGTCCGCTGCGCATTGCCGTGCCCAAGGGCTCGCTCAAGGCCGACACGCTCGACGTGCTTGAGTCCGCGGGCTTGGATGTCTCTGAGCTGCGTGACCCCGGCCGTCACCTGATCGTGCGCGGCCGCGACACGCGTGCCGGCGAGGGCGCGGTCGGCGATATCGAGTTTGTCATCGTGCGTCCCAGCGATGCGCCTGCCTTTGTGGGCTGCGGTGGTGCCGATTGCGGCATCTGCGGTTGGGACTCGCTCATCGAGGCGGACCTCAACCTGCTGCAGCTGGTAGACCTGGGCTATGGCCTGTGCACCTTTATCGAGGCGGAGCCCGCGTGGCGCGCCGGCCAGGCCGAGCGCAACTATGCCCGCCGTGGTTCGCTTCGCGTGGCAACCAAGTACCCGCGCATCGCGAGTGCCTGGTATGCCGAGCGCGGCGTGAACGCCGACATCGTTTCGCTGCACGGTAACATCGAGCTGGGCCCCATTGTCGGCATGACCGATCGCATCGTGGATATTACCGCCACGGGCGCCACGCTGCGCGACAACGACCTGGTCATCACCGGTCGCATCATGGACTGCACGGCCCGTTTCTTCGTCAACCCGGGTGCCGCGCGCCTCGATCCGCGTGTGCGCAACCTGGCCGATCGCCTGGCGGCTGCCGTGAAGGACAAGCATTTTGAGCCCGTCGCGGGCTCGGCACAATAGCGCGAGCGCGCACGGGCGCCCCAACGTACGGGCTGCGGGCCGACTGGTGCCGCTGCCCAGTCGCTCGTTTTTCGAACACAACCTCGACCGATAGGGGATACCGATATGAAGACCATCAAGCTTGCTCCCGGTGAGCGCCTCGTTACCAACCAGCTCAACCGCAAGGGTGTGCTGCCGCAAAACATCGTCGACGCCGCCCGCGATATCGTGGCCAACGTGCGTGCCAACGGCGATGCCGCGGTGCGCGATTACTGTCAGCGTTTTGACGGCGTCGAGCTGCAGAGCTTCCGTCTGCCGCAAGAGCAGGTCGATGCCGCGCTCGAAGGTCTCGATCCGGCCTTTGTCGCCGCGCTCGAGAAGGCCGCGCGCCAGATTCGTGAGTTCCACCAGCGCGAGGTCGAGCAGAGCTGGTTTACCACGCGTGTGGACGGCACGATGCTCGGCGTTAAGGTGACCCCGCTCGCGGCGGCCGGCATCTATGTACCGGGCGGCCGCGCGCAATATCCCTCCACCGTGCTCATGAACGCCATTCCCGCCAAGGTCGCCGGCGTCAAGCGCGTGGTTATGGTGACCCCGCCGCAAAAAGATGGCCTGATCAGCCCCTATACGCTCGCCGCGGCAAAGCTCGGCGGCGTGGACGAGATCTATATGGTGGGCGGCGCTCAGGCCGTGGCCGCGCTGGCTTACGGCACCGAGACCATTCCGCGCGTCGACAAAATTACCGGTCCGGGCAACGCTTTTGTTGCCGCTGCCAAGCAGATTGTCTCGGGCGACGTGGGCATCGACATGGTCGCCGGCCCGTCCGAGGTCTGCGTGCTGGCTGATGCTACGGCCAAGCCCATGGTGGTCGCGGCAGACCTGATGGCTCAGGCCGAGCACGATCCGCTGGCAGCCTGCTATCTGGTGACCTGCGACGAGCAGTTTGCGCGTGAGGTCGAGGCGGGTATCGATATTCTGGTAGCGCAGTCGCCACGCGCCGAGATCACGCGCGCTTCGCTCGACAATGAGGGCACCATCGTGGTGGCCGCCGACATGGCTGCCGCCGTCGAGGCGGTGAACACCGTGGCGCCCGAGCACCTGGAGCTGCACTGCAAGGATGCGATGGGCCTGCTTGGCGGCATTCGCAACGCTGGCGCCATCTTTGTAGGCGCTTGGAGCTCCGAGCCGCTCGGCGATTATGTTGCCGGTCCCAACCACACGCTGCCAACCGGCGGCACGGCCATGTTCTCCAACCCGCTTTCGGTCGAAGAGTTCGTCAAGCGCTCGAGCGTCATTTGCTATACGCCCGAGGGTCTGCTCTCCGACGCTCCCGCTACGCAGCGTCTGGCTGAGGCCGAGGGCCTGTGGGCGCACGCGCTTTCGGCCGCACTGCGCCGCCGCGTGCTGGAGCAGGGCGAGGGTGCCGTGAGTGCCGAGTCGCTGGCCGCGGCCGACCTGACCAAGGTCGCCTGGCCGGGTGATACGACCGTGACGGTCGCCGAGGGCGTGGACCTGGCTTCCGCTGGCGCGACCGGCGAGGAGGCCTAACATGGCCGAACTCACGCCGCGCATGAAGGAGCTCGTCCAGCCCTACTTGGCCGGTATTGAGCCCTACGATCCCAACTTTACGCCCACGCGCATCAATCTTTCGGCCAACGAGAACACCTATCCCGTACCTGCTGGCGTGCGCGAGGCAATCGACGCGGCTTTGGCTGCCACGCCGCTCAACCGCTATCCCGATCCCATGTCCAACGACCTGCGCGATGAGCTTGCTGCCTGGCATGGCGTGGCGCGTGAGAATATTTGCGTGGGAAACGGCGGCGATGAGCTGCTCTATAACTACCTGCTGGCGTTTGGCGGCGCGGGGAGGACCCTGCTCAACTGCCCGCCGTGCTTTAGCGAGTATGCCTTCTTTGCGTCTCTGTCCCAGACCGAGGTGCGCGACGTGTGGCGTGATCCGACGAGCTTTGAGCTCGACCAGGTAGCCATGCTCGCCGCGGCGCCGGAGTGCAACCTGGCCATCGTGACCTCGCCCAATAACCCCACGGGTGACGTGGCGCCGCTCGACTTTGTCGCGGCCCTGTGCGATGCGTGCCCCGGCATGGTTATGGTCGACGAGGCCTACGTCGAGTTTGCCGACGATTCGTTTGGCGCGGCCACCACGGCGCAGGGCCTTATCGCCAAGCATCCCAACCTGGTGATTCTGCACACGCTTTCCAAGGCGTTTGGCGCCGCCGGCACGCGCTTGGGCTACGTGATTGCGGCGCCCGAGGTTGTCGAGGTGTTCGCGGCGATTCGCCAGATTTACTCAGTTAACGTGCTGAGCCAGGCGGCGGCGCTTGCCTGCGTGCGTGCCCGCGATGCGTACGCGCCCGTGGTGGCACAGGTTGCATCCGAGCGCGAGCGCGAACTGTGCGCCCTGCGCGCAACGGCTGCCGGGGGTCTGCCCGTGGAGGCGTGGCCGAGCGCGGCGAACTTTGTGCTCGTGCGCACGCCGCATGCCACGCGCGTGCGCGAGCGTCTGCGCGACGAGTATTCGATTTTGGTGCGCGACTTTAGCTACGCGCCGGGGCTCGCGGACTGCCTACGCATTACCGTGGGTACCCCGCAGGAAAACGACGAGGTGCTGGCTGCGTTTGCCGCGCTGGTGAAGGAGGAGATGTAGATGGACCGCTATGCCGAGGTGACCCGCAAGACGGGCGAGACCGACATTGTCGTAAAGCTCGACCTGGACGGAAGCGGCGTGTGCGATATCTCGACCGGCGTGCCGTTTT
>USBA01000113.1 GCA_900552735.1 uncultured Collinsella sp.
ATCGAGGACGAACCGAAGCTAATGAACGGCAGCGGAATACCGGTGATCGGCATCATGCCGATGCACATGCCGATGTTCTCGAAGGTCTGGAATGCCCACATGCCGACGATACCCACGCATGACAAGCGTAGGAACAGAGACTCACACTTAAAGGCGACGCGAATCGTCGAGAACATGAGCAGCACGTACAGGCACAGCAGCAAAAAGGAGCCGCAGAAGCCAAAGGTCTCGGACAAAAAGGCAAAGACGAAGTCGGTGTGGAACTCGGGCAGAAAGCCACCGGCAGACTGCGTCGCATGGCCCAGACCTTTACCGAAAAAGCCACCCGATCCAACCGCGATGAGCGATTGCTGCAAGTTGTAGGCATCGTCCGAATCGGCATTATCGGGGTCGATAAAGACGGTCAGTCGGTTCATCTGGTACTGCTTGATCAAAACGTCATGGCCCAAAAGAGAATCGAGCACCGAATCGAGCGCCAGGATGAGCGCCACCAAACCCACGAGCAGAGCCAAGGTCGACAGCACCCATTCGCGGCGCGCACCGCTCATGCAGATCACAACGGCACCCGACACCAACACGACCAGGCCCGAACCCAGGTCGCCCATGGCGACGACGGCCAAAAACGGAACGGAGAGCATGCCGCAGAGCTTAATGTAGTCGCGAGCGGTATCGATGCGGCCGTTGTACTGCGAACCAAGCGTGGCGATAAAGAAGATCGTGATGAGCTTGGCGAGCTCGACCGGCTGAAAGGTAAGACCGATACCGGGAATCTTGATCCAGCCCGTCATGCCCAGACCGCCCGTATAGGACAGACCCGGAATCTTGGGCGAGAAAATCACAATGAGGTCGATGACGAGCAGCGCCGTCGAGAAGTTAGAGATGCCGCGCAGATCGGTACGCCAGACGAGCACCGCAAGCACCGTACCGATGCCGATGCCCAACAGGTGACGCGAGAATGAGGCGTCGGCCTTAAACTGCGAGGCCGACCAAATGATGATGGCGCCATAGGCTACGAGCGCCAAGGTTGCCAGCAGCACGCCGACGTGCACCTTCTGGCGAAACGTGCCGCGCGAGGCCGAAAGCTGCTTGTTGACACGGTCCAGGCTGCTGCGGGAACCGGTTTTAGTTGAGCGGAACAGGTCCGCCGGCGAAAAATCCATCGCAACCTCCTATCGAACCGAGGAATCGCCCGTGGCAGAAGATGTGTCAGGCTCATCATAGATGGCGCCGAGCACATCGCGCACGACGTGCAGCGCGGTATCGGAGCCACCACCGCCCTGTTCCAAGACAGTGACAATCACGTACTTGGGCTCATCGGCCGGCGCGTAGGCGCAAAACCACGCGTAATCGTCCTCGCCGCTCTTCTCGCCCGTGCCGGACTTGCCGTAGACCGTGGGGGTCAAGGAGTTAAAGTGCGCGGCAGTCGAAGTCGACGCCGAGTAAATCACATCGTGCATGCCGTTACGGACCAGCGCCAGGTCGGCATCGCTATTGATATGGGCCTCCAGGCGCTTCTTTTTGCCCTTGCCGTTGTACTTGTAGGCATCGCCGTCGCCATCACGCGACACCGCCGACAAGAAGACGTGGGGCACGTACTGTTTGCCGCCGTTGGCGAGGCCCATGTAGGCACACGCCATCTGCAGCGGCGTCACCAAAATGTCGCCCTGGCCGATAGCGATGTTAGTCATATCGCCGGCATTCCACTTGCGGTCCTCGGCCGAGGCGTCGGTAAAGTACGACTCTTTCCACTCCGCATCGGGAATACGGCCCGCGCCCTCACTCGGCAGATCGATACCGCAGGTCTTGCCTAGGCCCCAGCGACGAAAGACCTCCTGCAGGCCCTCGGAATGTTGATCGTCATAAAAGAAGGCCTTGCCCATGTCGTAGAAGACGGGGTCGCACGAGTTGGCGATACCGGACTGCAGCGTCATAGTGCCGTGACCGGAATGCAGCCAGCAGTACTTACCCCATGACTTGCCCAGGCCCGTCCAATAGCCCGTGCAGTTCGTGGTCTGGCCTGAGGTATAGGTTCCAAACTCAAGACCGGCCAGAGCCGAGAGCGGTTTGATGGTCGAAGCCGACATATACTGGCCGCTAATGGCGCGGTTGAGCAGCGGATGCGAACCCTTGTCGTCGTTGAGCTCGGTCCACACGTCGTTGGAAACGCCGCCGATGAACACCGACGGATCAAACTTGGGCTCGCTCGCCATACCCAGAATCTCACCATTGTTGGGATCGAGGCACACCACGGCGCCGTTGCCGGCATCGCTATGACCCGTGGTCTTGGCAAGCTCAATGGCATTCGCCAGAGCCGTCTCGCAGGCCTGTTGAATCTTAAGATCCAGCGTAAGCTTAATGTCAGAACCGGCCTTGGCGGGAACGGCGCCGGCTTGACCGGTCACGTTACCCGAGGCGTCAACTTTCACGGTCTGCTCACCACGAATGCCCTGCAGCAGATTTTCGTAGTAAATCTCTACGCCCGCCTGGCCCACAATATCGCCCGATTGATACGAGATCTGGCCAGCCGCGCTATCGCTGCCGTCCGACGACTTCTTGTTCTGCGCCTCGAGCTGCTCGGAGGTAATGGTGCCGGTATAGCCCAAGATATGGCAGGCGGTCTCGCCATACGGGTATTGGCGCTCGGTGCGCTCGGCGATCTTCACACCGGGAAACTCACCGGCGTGCTCCTGGATGTAGGCGACAGTAGAGCGGCGCACGTCAGTCGCGATCGTATGCAGGCTCTGCGCGCCTTCGGAATTGTCCTGGATATTGCGTAGCACCGCGATATACGGCATGCCGAGCACGTTGGCAAGATGACGCACCAGTACCTTGTCATCGGCAAGGTCACGATAGGCGACGACGGCGAGCGAAGGGCGATTTTGCACCAGCGCGACGCCGTTGCGGTCCAAGATGCGGCCACGCACGGCAGGCGTGGTAACGGTACGGGTCTGATTGCTCTTGGCCTGCTTGTCGTAGTAGTCCGACGAGACCATCTGCATGCCCCACAGCTTAACGGCAAGCGCGGCAAACATCGCACCCACGCCCGCGGTGAGGATGGAAAAGCGGCCCTTAAAGGCCGTAGCGGCCGTATTGCCCTCGCCCTCGGTGGCGCGCGGGGCCGTTCCATGCTGCGTGTCGTAGGTAAAGCGGGAGTCGCCGCGGCGCATGATGACCAGCGCGACCACAATGGCCACGACCAGCACGATACCGGCGACAACAACCGTCAACTGGGAAGACATCTACAGGCCTCCCCTATTTGAGCTTACGGGTCTTGGGCTTAAAGCGCATACCCGACTGACGCCCACCGCGCGCGGAGAACCCATAGCCAGACTGCGGCGCGACGCCGGACATCAAAAACGGAACGGCGACCAGACCGGTCAGAATCGAGGACGGCAGGGCGTGTCCAAAGATCGCCACGACAAAACTCGATTCCAGTCCCATAAACAGCAAGATAATGCTGTAGATCACGTTAATGGCAAGCGCAAAGGCGCCCACCGTGATGCCGCGAGCGCTCGGGGTGCCGCCCGTCTGACCGGCGGCACTGTGTGTCAGGGCAAAGCTGCCCACTGTCAGCAACAGCGACATCACGCCCACCGGCACGGCTGCCGACAGGTCGTAGAACAGGCCGCTGCAAAAACCGCAGATGACGGCCCGCGTGGGATCGCCCGAAAACACACTCAGGCACACCAGGATAATCATAAAGTTGACGCGACCGCCCGCGATGGAGATCTGCGGCGCCAAGCCCGCCTGCAGCAGGACGCAGACAATGGCGGCAATCGCAAAAGTGCGGGAGCCAGTCCCCTGTTCGTGTAGATCCATGGACATGCCTCCCTATTCGCTCGAGCCCGAGTCAGTCGTGTCGAACGCATCGGAGCTTTCATCCGAGCTTTCGTCTTTGGACTTGGTGGCCGCATCGCGCGAGGTGCCCTGCGGCGTACTGTTGGCGCTGCTCACATCCTCGTCCGAAGCCGACTGCTCATCGGTCAGCGACGTAATGACCAGCACTTCCTCGTTGTTTTCGGCCGTTGTCTGGGCGCGCACGACGATGGTGTAGTACACATCGTTGGCAGACTTCTCCACCGACGAGACCGTACCGAGCGGCAGGCCCTTGGGGAATACGCCGCCGATGCCCGAGGTCACGATGATGTCGCCCACCTTCACGTCGGAATCGACACTCACGTGCTCCAGGCGCAGGGTACCGTCGGGCTGCCCCTGCAGCATACCCTGAGCGCGCGTATCCTGCACCATGGCGGACACGCCCGAGTTCTCGTCGCCAATCAGGCGCACGGTGGACGTCTTGGCCGAGACTTCGATGATCTGGCCTATGACACCGGCAGAACTCGTCACGGGCATGTTGATGGTAAGACCGTCGGCAGAGCCTTTGTCGATGGTAACGGTCGAGGTCCAGGCATCGCCCGACGCGCCGACAATGCGAGCCGCGGTGGACTTGAGGTTGTAGGTCGACTGAAGACCGACCAGGCTCTCGAGTCGCTCGGCGGTCTTTTGAGCCTCCGAGAGCTCGGCAACCTTTGACGTCAGGACCTCGTTTTGCTTCTTAAGCTCGTCGAGGGTGTCTTGCGAAGCCGTAAGGTTTGAGAACACGTTTCCGATTGCGTTAAAGGGCGCGGCCACAGCCGAGCCCACAAAACGCACCGGCGAGGTAATCGTCGTCACGCCCGAACGAACGGCATGAATCGGCCCCGTCTCGCCCTCACGAATATAAAACGTGAGCAGCAACACCGAAATCAGGCTGAAAACAATCAACGGGCGCATACCCGTTGATTGTCGCTTGGTATTCAGATTTGTGGAGAAACCCGAAGATCGTGCCAAATGGAATCCACCTTTTGGAAATTAAGCATTGGTCTGGACGAAGCCACCGTCAAACGCGTTGGCCTCGAGCACGCGGGCGCAGCCGTTGACGACGTTGTCGAGCGCCGTAGGGCTGACGTTGACCGAAACGCCGGTCTCGTCGCGCAGACGCACGTCGAGGCCGCGCAGCAGCGCACCGCCGCCGGTCAACAGGATGCCGTAGTACATAAGATCCGAGGCAAGATCGGGCGGCGTGGCGTCGAGGGCGTCCTTGACGGCCTTGGCCATCTCGTCGAGCGGCTTGTTGAGCGCGCGACGAATCTCCTCGCTCTCGATGCGCACGGTCTTGGGCAGACCGGTGATCACGTCGCGGCCGTTGACCTCGACGTCGAGCTCGTCCTTGAGCGGCACGGCAGAACCGACCTTGATCTTGATGTCCTCGGCCGTGCGCTCGCCGATAGCCAGGTTATAGGCATCGCGAACGTGGGTAAGGATGGCCTGATCAAACTCGTCACCGGCAATGCGGATGGACTGCGACACGACGATACCGCCCATGGCGATAACGGCGACCTCGGTGGTACCGCCACCGATATCGATGACCATGGAGCCAGTGGGCTCCTCGACAGGCAAGTCGGCGCCGATGGCAGCGGCCATGGGCTCCTCGATCAGGTATGCCTGGCGGGCACCGGCCTGGATCGTAGCCTCAAAAACGGCGCGCTTCTCGACCGACGTGACACCGGAGGGGACGCAGACGACAACGCGCGGACGCGGGGTCCACGGATAGCGCTTCTCGGACGCCTTGTCGATAAAATAGCGAAGCATGGCCTCGGTAACGTCGAAGTCGGCGATGACGCCGTCCTTAAGGGGACGAACGGCCACAATGTTACCGGGCGTACGGCCGAGCATGCGCTTTGCCTCGATACCGACAGCCAGGATGCGCTCATCGTTCTTGTCGATGGCGACAACGGAGGGCTCGCGAATGACGATGCCCTTGCCGCGCACGGAGACAAGCGTGTTGGCGGTGCCGAGGTCGATGGCAAGATCGCCCGCATAGCTACCGAAGAACATATCCATCAAAGAAAACAACGCAACTCCTGATGTGTTGGATGATTGCTGGAAAACTACTAGCCCATCATACTAGCGCAAGCCCGGCACCTCACTTGCGGTGAAGCACCGGGCAGCGCCAAATCTCATAAGGTCACTACTGGTTGTCAGCAGCCGAGAGATCGATGTCGAGCGAGGAGACGGCCCAACCGATATGGTTGTCGGAGCGCACGAACTTGACGGTGTACTCCTGCTCGCCGCCCTTGGACAGCGACGCCTTGACCTTGGCGGTGGTCTCGGTCATAGACTGGTCCATGCCCTCAATGGAGACGGTGGCGCCCTGCGGAATCGAGGAAATGATCATCGACTTGGCGTCCTCGGACAGGCTGGAGGCCAGGCAGGACTCGGCCTTGGCGGTATCGCCGTCACCGGCAGCCTGGAACAGGTCGGTGACAACAGACTCCTGCGAGGGAAAGCCCA
>USBA01000114.1 GCA_900552735.1 uncultured Collinsella sp.
CGGCGGCTTGGGGCTGCCGTATTCGGGCAGGATCTTGGCGGGAATCACCGCCATACACGCGGCGCTGACCGCACACATAAGACCTGCTGCCAGGCCAAGCGGCGAGATATTCAGGCTGGTGGGGTCGCCGCCGGTGGCGATTAAAAAGGTTCCACCCAGAGCCAGGCCAATGCCGATGACTTCGCGAGTACGCGGCATGCGGCGATCGGTCACGCAGGCGTAGCCCATGATGATAACGAGCTGCAGGCACTGGAGCACCGTCGCGGTTCCGGCGTTCGTCAGGCGCACGGCCGAAAGATAGCAAAACTGGTTGAACAGCAGGCCAAAAGCGGTAAAGAGCAGCAGCTGCTTGCGATCAGCGGGCGTCGTCCAAAGCTTGACCAGGCGTGCGCGGTCGCGCGTGACAACCACAGCCATAAAGAGCAGGCCGGCGAGAATCTGACGCACGCTCATAAGCCACAGCGTATCGACATGGTAGGTATCGAACAAAAAACTCGCGCTGGTGCCCGAGAAGCCCCAAAACGAACCGCCCACCAGCGTAGCCAAAACGCCCGTGATCATCTTGCGCGACGACGCATCGTTAAGGCGCTCGCGCCAGGCGCGACGGGTGTTGCGGCTGAGCTCGTCGGTGCCCTCGGGCACATCAATGTTCGATATATCGGTCATCGGCACCGAAGCCCCTGCGCCTTCGACCTGCTCGACACACTCTTTGCTCATTCCACTCCCCCGAAACAGCCTGGAAACAATTCGGCTTACCTTACCACGGCGAAGTCACCAGCTGGAGGCTTGTCCGCTTATCGGTAGGACAATTCCGCAGGCGTCTTTCCATAGCTCGATACCGCAATGGCCTTGCATTATGCGACAGCCAAATCGCGGCAGCAGGCACTTTTGAGATGGATATGACAAAGCCCCCGAATTCCACAATGTAAGCGATTTTTAAAAATGTTCTTGCCACCGAGTTCAGGCTCCGTTATATTATCCCTTGCGCGCTTGCGTACCCTTGATCGGGCGTTTAGCTCAGGGGGAGAGCGCTTCCCTGACACGGAAGAGGTCAGAAGTTCAAATCTTCTAACGCCCACCAAATGTTCGCAGCTCAGAGGCTATGTCCTCTGGGCTGTTTTGTTTTATGTCGCCAAATCCGCCGGCAGTTCCAACCGCCCAACTGGCCAAAAGCCGACCATCTACTTGCCGATCTATCCATCGGCATAACCAATCAGTCCGCACCGCAACTTCTCAGCAAAACGCCGCGATGTCTGCGCCCTGCGGTATCCTTGAGCCACTTGCACCTGCAGCACCAAGGAGCCGCCATGCGCACCGAGCTCGATGTCCCCTTTTCGCACAAAGAAGAAGCCAAGGCGCTGGGCGCCAAATGGGACCGGACCAAGAAGATCTGGTATGTGCCCAGCGGCGTCAACCCAGAGCCCTTTGCCGAGTGGCTGCCCGGTGTTGACCGATCCGACCCCTCAGCGCCGTATATATATCTAGTACTGGGCAAGCGCGAGTGCTGGAAGTGTCACAAAGAGACCTCGGTCGCGGCCTTCGGCATTCCCTATCGAACCGATAACGACGAGAGCATCGCCATCGCGCACGCGCCCAACGAAGCTGGGCACATTGCCATCGACACGGCCAACGCCAACGCACTCGCCATCGTGCCCGCTCTTGGCTGCGTGCCGGGCGAGATCCGCGACTACCTTCATAAGCGCTGCGGCTACAAGCCCGTAGGCGCGCGAGCCTCCAAAGCCCCGTCGCTCGGCAACACGTGCACCAGTTGCGACGCGCTGCAAGGCAGTCGCTATCTGTTCGAGGAGCCCTCGTCCCCGTTTGCCCTCACTGCCATCAACAAGCTGCCGGCACTGGAGTTTGTGCGCGTCGAGGTTGCCGGCGTCTTTGGCGTCCCGGCCACGCGCACCGACTTTGACCAGGCGCTCTTTACCTGGGCACGCGACCATCACGCCGAGTTCCATAAGCAGCTTGGTGAGGGGATTTATTTGTAGGGGCAACATCGAGGTATCGAGGAGCAGGGGTTGATTGTTAAATAATCTCGAAACGCTACAGCCCCAGAATATGCTCCAGGTAGCCCTTGTTGAACCAGAACGATTGCTTCGTCATCCAGCGCCCGTCGGGCAGTTCGTAAGCATTCCTTGCGATGTCACCGATCTCTGTTCCATCGGCAAACTTGTAAGCCGCTTTTGACGTATGCGGGCGAACGTGAACAATTGGATTGTCCGCCATACCGGGCAGATTGTTGGTCACCTTGAGCTTTCCACTCGCGTCCCGATACGGACTGAGCTTAACGCCCTCACGAATTACCTTGCGAGTCTCATCCCAGCAGGCCTTTGCGGGGCCCTCGATTTCGTTTGCCGGCATTGCCCAGAATAGGCAGCGGTCAAGACGCCACTCCCCCTCGTGGTCCTCACGGAACACGACAAAGAAGAAACGGTTGGTCTCAAGGCGCGCACGGAAGGATGACGTTTCCCAATCCTCATTGATTAGCTGCTTAAACTCAAACGGAGGGAAAGACATTGCCTGCTCGATGTGTCCCCTCTTATTAACGCGACAAACGCGGACGTTAATCCCAGCCTTAACGAACTCCTCGGCAGCATTGCTTTTAATTCCGAGCATTCGATAAACGAGTGTCGTCCATTGCGCCTTGTTTCCCGTGTATTCCAGGCCGTACTGCTCTGCAATCTGGCGATCAGTTTCACCATAGTGGCGCTCGATAAGCGCAGTAACGTAGCTTTCGAAATCAATGGACTTGTCGCCGGCCTGGACGATACTCTCGCCAATGCGCGGAGCACCGAGAACATAGGTATGAAGCACATAGTCCATGTACGAGCGCTTGAGTGAGAAGGCACGACGCTTCGCGCGACGGTGCTCGATCTCGCCCGTATCGGTGTTGAAGTACTCGTAATACTGGTCAACCCACATCGTCGCTTCGGTTGCGCCCTTTGTGCAGGCGCCCAAGTAGGTGGTCATGCCCTCCGACAGCTCGTCCGCGCGACCATCCTGAATGTACGAAATGATCTTCTCGTAGTCGGCGCGAATGATCTTCATATCCTCTTCGGGCAGACGAACCATGACTGCACGCTCAATGCGCTGGTCGTATTTGTCGATGGAGCGGTCACGGCCGTAGTAAATCAGCAGGATATTGCTGAGCTTGGTCTTGAGATGCGAGCTGTCGTAGTCGAGCGAAACGGGACGGTCGTAGGGAATCATCGTCAAGACAAGACGCTCGCCGGCAGACTTGCGACCATCCTTGAGCACGTCGAAGCATGTTGCCTTGAGTTCCACACCCGCCTCGGGAAAGTCCGGCCGATCATCGCTGTTGGCCTTGTAGCCAAAGTAACGCTCCTCGATCAGGGTTCCCATACCGCCCTTGTACTTCTTAGACCCAAAGTCCTTGGGCGCACTCTCCCCCTCCGGCGCAATGCCGAGCTCGAGAATATCGCGAAACGTCATCCCGTCGAGATTGGCAGCATACCGCTCGATGCTTGAGGGGTCAGAAAAATCAGTATCGTCAAGCATGCGCTTGAAATCGAGGTGCTTCTTGGACATGGCAAATCCTCTCGAAATAAGACATGATCTAATACGTATGCTACTGTAAATTCGGGTTATACCGTGAAGATCCCCTAAGGGATCTTCCATTTGCAACCCGATTTCTGTACCCTTGATCTTTGCATTTGCAGCGATTTGGGGGAGTGAGTATGTCAGAGGTCAAAATCGCTGAGCTTTTTGCTGGCGTCGGCGGATTTCGTTTGGGCCTCGAAGGCTACGCTGACCCTCGTTATCCAGATTTCTACATGAAGCCCGCCGGACCCTTTCGCACCATTTGGGCCAACCAGTGGGAACCGCCCGGAACCAAGGCCCGTCAGTTCGCGGCACGTTGCTATATGGACCGCTTTGGCGAGGATTCCGTAGTCAACGAAGATATCAATAAAGTCTTGGAGCAGGCTGAAGCCAGCGAGATTGAAATCCCCGACGTTGACATGGTCGTTGGCGGCTTCCCTTGCCAGGATTACTCTGTCGCACGTCCGCTTAATCAGGCACACGGCATCGAGGGCAAGAAGGGTGTCCTTTGGTGGGACATTTACCACTTCCTCGAGATGAAGAAGCCGCGCTTCGGTCTCTTTGAGAACGTTGACCGTCTGCTCAAGTCGCCCGCATCCCAGCGCGGTCGCGACTTCGCGATCATCCTAAGCTGCCTCGCCGACCTCGATTACACGGTCGAATGGCGCGTGGTCAACTCAGCAGAATACGGTTTCCCCCAGCGCCGCAAACGCGTTTACATCTTCTGCGAGAAAAACGCCAGCGAGGTGGACCTTGTTGATCGCATGCACAACGGCGTTATGGCGAAGGCCTTCCCTGCCATCTACCCTGACGAAATGGCGGAACTCGATGTCCTGCCCGATCCTTACGAGAACTCGACTCGCTTTGGCGTTGGTCAAAAGACCTCGCAGTTTAAGAATGCCGGCGTCATGCAGGGCTGCCACATTCTGACCTGCGACTTCGCCGAGGACTATCACGGCGAGCGCCGCGTACTTGGCGATGTGCTTGTCGACGAGGCGAATGTTCCGGAGCAGTTCTACATCTCTGACGAAAAGCTCCCCGACTGGCGCTACCTTAAGGGCAGCAAGCGCGAGGAGCGCACCAACAAAAAGACGGGCTTTACGTACATGTATTCCGAGGGTGCCATGAGCTTCCCGGATGCCACCGATAAACCGAGCCGCACCATCCTCACGGGCGAAGGCGGCACGGGCGCCAGCCGCTTCAAGCATGTTATCGAGTGTCCCGACGGCCGATTCCGCCGCCTCGTTCCCGACGAGCTCGATCAGCTCCAGGGATTCCCCAAGGGCTGGACGGATACTGGTATGACCGACGGCCATCGAGCTTTCTGCATGGGCAACGCGCTCGTCACCGGCGTGCCCCATCGCATTGGCGAAGCTATGGTCGAAGTGTACGGCCTCTAAGGCAAGCAATCCGGAGCCGGCAGTCACGCTGTCGACTCCATTTTTCCACCCCACTCCCCTGTATACTGATGTAGCACGTGTTTCGTCCGGGCCTGTTGGGCCGGATTGTTCATGGGAGGGTCTTATGGCTGCTTCGAATCCGCCTAAGGGGAGCGTTTCTTCTTCGTCCATCAAGCCGGTTACGCGCAAGGCCGTGCGTTGCCAGCGCGAGGTCGCTTGGCTTGTCACGCAGGCGGCGGGCAGGCTTGTGGCGACCACTCAGGACGTCAATGCGCCTACGCCGAGCTTTGTGTTAGCGGCGGCGCTGGATTTTGTGCGCCAATTGGAGCTTGCCGCACAGGATGCCAGCGGCCACCTCGACTACCAGAATGTTATGGCGCCCGACCTGCAAACGTTCTGCCACATGGCCAAGTTGCCCGCCGCGCCCAATGCGCTTTCGGACGCAGGCTACATGTTTACGCTTTCGGGCGCGGACCTTATCCGCGACATCTATGCATACTGCAGCGAGCTCGCCGAGCGCCATGTCTTTGACGCGGCTGAAGTCAAACCGGGATATGTCATCAAGCTGGTTCTTAGGCTGTTCTTGATGGACGGGTTCGCGGCCATGCCGGCGTAAGCCGAGTCTTTAGCATCACCGTCAACTGGGCAACAACCGCTTAACCTTAGTGGGCGCCAATCGAGAGTCGATTATTGGGTCGCCTCGTCCGCTAACGCATTTATTCCACGCGCTCCAACAGTCGATACTTGCGGTTGCGGCTCGTCGCCGGCGCCGTGGGCTCAAGCTCGCCTTGAGCAATGAGCGCGTTGACGCGCGACCTAACCTGGGAAATTGTGAGCCCCGTGCGCTCTGCCAGCTCACGCGTCCCCAGCTCGCCGTAGTGTTTGAGTGCCGTCACAATTAAGCCCCCGCCATGATCGACCGGCTCGATCTTTGAACGGTAAAGTACGACCTTGAACCGATCGAACCCCGGGCAGAACAGGGGCTCGGCCAGACCATGCGCGCGCATGGCATCGATCATCATCGGGATGCCCGAGCCATTGCCCTCAGCCGGCGAACCTGCGCCATCCGGCAGCGGGACAATCGACATGAGTTTCACGAGCGTCGCGTTACGGCATCGGGAGCTGCCGTCAAACAAGTTCTCGCGAGTCTTTCCCCCGTAAAGGCCGCCAGGATTCGTCACCTCGACACGATCGTCAAAGACGTCGACGGTAATCGATTGTCCACAGAACCGATCCCCGTATTCTCGATGGATTACGGCGTTGGCGATTGCCTCGCGCAGGACTTCCTCGGGAATCTCCAGCGAGTCGACACGCGAGACGCCTTGGATCGTCGAGGTTCGCCGCAAATTCTTGGCGATTGCCGCG
>USBA01000115.1 GCA_900552735.1 uncultured Collinsella sp.
GCGTAGGGTCGTCCTCCTCCACCAAGCGGAAGGTATCGATGCCCACCTCGAGCTCGACGGCGGCAAACTTCGCGCCCTTGGTCTCGATAGCGGCCATGAGCTCGGGAGTAAAGTGCAGACCCGCCGTGGGAGCGGCAGCCGAGTGCTCCTCCTTCATGGCGTAGACGGTCTGGTATTTCTCGGGATCGCCCTCGTAATCGGTAATGTAGGGCGGCAGCGGCACGTGGCCGGCAGCGTGGATGGCCTCGTCGAGTGTGCGTGGGTCGCCGGCTGCGTTGCAGCCCGCCGGCTCAAAACGCACCAGGCGGCCGCCGCGGCTATCGGTGACAAAGTCGACAACCTCGGCCGTCAGTACCACAGGAGCCCCCTCGGGCGCATGGGCGCCACCTGCGCGATACTCAATCTGAGCACCGGGCTTCAGACGCTTACCCGGCTTGACCAGGCACTCCCAAACATGGCCCAGCGGATCCACGTCCTCGCGGCGCTTGAGCAGCAGCGTCTCGACCACGCCACCCGAGCCGGCTTTGCGACCGATCAGGCGGGCCGGCATCACGCGCGTCTTGTTGATGACGAGCACATCGCCCGGCTCGATATAGTCGATGATATCGCGGAAGATACGGTGCTCAACGGTACCGCCGTGCTCCAGCGGCGTTCCCGCCTGGGAGCCCTTGCGATCCACCACCAGCAGACGGCAGGAGTCACGCGGCTCGGCAGGCGCCTGGGCGATCAGTTCCTCAGGAAGGTTGTAGTCAAAATCATCGGTACGCATAGACACGTCGGATTCTCCTTATATAGCTAAAGTCCGCTCTACATCCTAGCAGGCTGACGTCCCAAATGAACTACTTTTTGGCGGCTTTGCGCTCGTCGCGGATGCGGGCTCGATCCATGGCCGCCTCGACGGCCGAGAACCGGCAGCCGCAGTAATTCTGTCGATACATGCCAAGCTCGCGCGAACGACGCGTGGCCTCGGGGTAATACGGGCGAAAATCGCGAATGACCGGGGTGAGCCCATGTGCCGCCGCCAAGCGCTCAAGCACGTCATTGCAGGTTTCGAACAACTGATACGGCGAGACGGCGAGCGTCGTGCCCACAAACTCAAACCCACGCTCCTGAGCCACACGGCATGCCTCGGCCAGACGCAAGGCATAGCACGCGCGACAGCGACGGGGTCGATCGGCGCCCAGCGGGGCCACGCCGACCTCCCAGCGCTCACGGTCCTCCCCCGCCTCGATGAGCTCGATGTCGCCATCGGCACACCACCGGCGCAGCTCGTCCAAACGCCGCTGCCATTCATCACGCGGTTGAATATTGGGGTTTGTCCAGCAGATTGTGGGCTCAAACCCTTCCTCGCGCAGCAGGCGAACCGGCTCCAGCGAGCACGGCGCGCAGCAAGCATGCAGCAGCAACGGCTTCATGGACATCTCCTCTCCCACAATGATTTTTTAATCCCCGTCCCAGAAAAATCATCCCAAAAGACTACCTTGCGAAAAAGCGGACGCCAAAGGACGTGTCCTCGCAGGCGACAATGCGGCGGTCGCGCAGGATGGTCCGCACGTAATACCAGTCGCCCACACAGCCCGACAAATGCAAGCCGGCCGCCAGGTAGCACATCAGCGGATAGCCCGAAAACGCAAACCCCAGGGCAAACGCCGCCGTCACAACAACCGTCGGCGCCAGGCAAACTGCCACGTACCGCCGGCGCGAATAGACCACGCCCTCGGCGCAGGCATAGATCATCGCCGTCTCGCGATTCGCCCCAAAGGTCACCTTCGCGCCCGCAGGCGCCAGAAGCTTAAATAACACACCGTGCACCAGCTCGTGCACGGCAAATGACGCCGCCGAAACCGCAGCCAAGCCGACTATCCAGCCCAAAACCGCCGTCCAGCCGCCCGCGTCCGCCACATCCAAGTCTGCGGGCCCGCCCAGCAGCATAAACACCGGCACCAGGCACACGGCAAACACTGCGATCACGGCCATCCCCCACACGAAGCAAGCGTGTAGAAAATCCTCGTCCTCAAACGCATGTATGTTGGAAATCTCATTCATAGCATCTTAGGATAGCGCCCCTGCCACGCACCCGCCCGCATGTGCGATAATGTCGAACGATATGCACGAATTGACCACCGCGCCGCCGAACCCCGTGCCCGGCCGCGCTCTTACCTATATGCGAAGGAGTCCCATGGCATCCAAATACTCCATGAACGACCGTCCCAGCTGGCCGCGCCGCGCCATCGTTACCGCCGGCGAGCCCTACGGCAACAAGGGCCTTCACTTTGGCCACGTTGGTGGCGTCTTTGTCCCGGCCGACTTCTTCGCCCGCTTCCTGCGCGACCGTCTGGGCCGCGAAAATGTCATCTTCACCTCGGGCACCGACTGCTATGGCTCGCCCATCATGGAGAGCTACCGCAAGCTCAAGGAGAACGAAGGCTACGACAAGTCCATCGGCGAGTACGTCGAGTCCAATCACTCCCGCCAGGCCGCGACCCTCAACAACTACGACATCAGCTGCGATATCTACGGCGGCTCGGGCCTTGAGCCGGCTGCGCAGATTCACAACGAAGTGACCGCCGAGATTATCGAGCGCCTGCACGAGCAGGGCACCATCTCCAAGCGCTCCACGCTGCAGTTCTACGACGCCAAGGCCGGCACGTTCCTCAACGGCCGTCAGGTGATCGGCCGCTGCCCCATTCAGGGCTGCAAGTCCGAGAAGGCGTACGCGGACGAGTGCGACCTGGGTCACCAGTTTGAGCCCGAGGAGCTCATCGCGCCCAAGAGCCAGCTCACCGGCGAGGTGCCCGAGTTGCGTCCGGTCGACAACCTCTACTTCGACCTGCCGGCCTACCTCGACTTCATGAAAACCTACACCGCCAAGCTCGCCCAGAACCCGCAGGTTCGCTCCGTGGTCTCCAAGACCATGGAAGAGTGGCTGCTGCCGGCTCAGCTCTACATTCAGAACAAGTTCCGCGAGGCCTTCGACGCCGTCGAGGACCAGCTCCCCGAGCACACCGTGCTGGAACCCGAGGGCAACAAGAGCAGCTTTACCGTCACCTTCCCCAGCTGGAAGGAGCGCGACGACGCCCACGCGGTGCTCGCCAACGGCGGTGTGCGCTTCCGCAGCGGCAAGGCGCTCGTGCCCTTCCGCATCACCGGTAACATCGACTGGGGCGTTCCGGTGCCCGAGGTCGACGGCGTGAACGACGTCACCTGCTGGTGCTGGCCCGAGAGCCTGTGGGCGCCCATCAGCTATACGCGCACCGTGCTCGCACGCGATGCCAAGGCCGCCGGCGTAACTGAGGGTGTCGCCGCCCAGGACGCCGCCCTCATGGGCGAGGCCGACGCCGATTCCACGCAGGTCCCCGCGCCCACCTATCAGCACAGCTCACTCGACTGGCGCGACTGGTGGTGCTCGGACGACGCGCAGATCTACCAGTTCATCGGTCAGGACAACATCTACTTCTACTGCATCGCGCAGACCGCCATGTGGGAGGCCCTGGGCTGGGACCTTACGCAGAGCACCGTCAGCGCTTGCTACCACCTGCTCTACATGGGCAAAAAGGCCAGCTCGTCCTCGCAGACGCCTCCCCCGCCGGCAGACGACCTGCTCAACCACTACACCTGCGAGCAGATGCGCGCGCATTGGCTGTCGCTCGGCCTGTCCGAGAAGCCGGTGAGCTTTAGCCCCAAGGCATATGACACGCGTGTGACCGGCAAGGACAAGGACGGCAACGAGGTGCGCGCCTGCGACGACAAGCGCGTCATCGATCCGGCCCTTAAGGAGAGCGCCCTTTTGACCGGCGTGTTCAACCGCCTGGCCCGCAGCTGCTTCTACGGCGTCGCCGTCAAGGAGGGCGACGAGAGCCCCTACCGCAACGGCTGCATCCCCGCCGGCGCAGCTTCTGACACCGTGGTCGAGGCCGCCGAGCAGGCTGCCCTTGCCTTTGAGCAGGCCATGTACAAGTTCGAGACGCACCGCGCGCTCGCCGTGTGCGACGACTACCTGCGTGCCGCCAACAAGCGCTGGAGCGATGCCTCCAAGGCCGCTAACAAGCTCGAGGGCGAGCCGGCCAATGCCGCAATGACGCAGGCCCTCGTCGACGCCTTTACCGAGCTGCGCGTGGCGACCGTGCTCATGCACGGCATCGTCCCCGCCGGCTGCGAGCTCATCTGCGAGTACTTCGACGTCGATCCGGTCGCCTTCTTTAGCTGGGATAACATCTTCGCCTCCACGGATGAGTTTGTGGAGAGCTTGGGCGAGAAGCCCGGCGAGCACCGCGTAAAGCCGCTGCCCCCGCGCTTCGACTTCTTCAGCAAGCACGAGAGCCAGTACTAGGCAACCGCAACGCGCCCGGGAATGATTATTCTGGGACGGGGATTAAAAAATCATTCCCGGGCGCCACAGTACAGTCTTTTTGGGACGGGGATCATTAAATGATTTTTTAATCCCCGTCCCAGAATAATCATTTAGGTGGAAGGAAAGACGGATGTCCAAGCCGCGTCGTCGTAAGCAGAAAAAGCAGGTTAAGCCCGAGCTCAAGCTTAGGCAGTTTGCCGCCACCGAGCTTTCCGACCAGCTTGCCGCCCAACACTCCGCCGCCGACCTGCCGCGCTTTATGGTCGACACGGTCGCCGGCGCCTATGCGCCCGCCGATGCCGAGCTCATGATCGAGGGTTTCGGCGCCGCGGCCACACGCCCGGTCACGCTGCGCGCCAACACGCTCAAGGCAACCGCCGAGGACATCGCTGCGGCGCTCGATGCCGCCGGCATCGCCCACAACCCCGTTGCCTGGTACCCAGAAGCCTTTATCCTGCCCGAGGCCCAGGTTTCCGATCTGTGGGATCTCGACATCTACCGCGACGGCAAGATCTACTTGCAAAGTCTGTCGTCCATGATGCCTCCTTTGGTGCTGGGCGCGCAGGCCGGCGAGGATATCTTGGACATGTGCGCGGCCCCCGCCGCCAGGCGCCGCAGCTACCCCCCCGCCCCCCCGGCCCACCCCCGGCCCCCCCCACGGGGGCAGCACATATGAAAAGAGCAGACGTGAACTGGGGAGAGGTAAGGCGTAAGTATGAGTCGGGAATGTATACCTATCAGCGATTGGCAAGGGAGTACCATGTGTGTACGCAGACGGTGTGGCGACATGCGATCAAGGGGCAGTGGCAGATCGGTCGGGAGGAGGCGGAAAAGCAGATACTCCGGCGATGCCTGATGGCCACGGCAAAGCTGCTGGAGACGGCGGCTGCCGGGGCTACGGAACGGCTGGAAAGCGGAGAGGGCAGCCTGAAGGAGGTCAAGGAGCTGGGAGGTATCCTGCAGGCGCTGGTGGGGACAGCGGCAAAGATGTGTCAGAGCGAAAAAAACAAGGACACGGCGGTCAACGAGATACGGGTGATCATGTCGGAGGAGGTAGAGGAGCTGAGCGGATGAATATCCATGCCGGACCTGTTCATTTTTGCACAAGCATTCCCGAGAATTCTTGTAGGTTTCGCCAATTTCCCCGCGGGCTGCATTGTGGTAAAATTAACAATTAGAAAATTCATCCTTCGTCGGAAGGGATAGGAAAGAACAGGGAGGAACAGGACATGGCTTTTGCTGATTTTCAGGCGCTGTACAAGCAGAAACTGACCACCGCGGACGAGGCGGTGAAGGTCATCAAGTCCGGCGACTGGGACGACTACGGCTACTCCGCCAAACAACCCCGCCTCCTCGACGAGCCCCTGGCCCGCCGTGCACCGGAGCTGGAGGATGTGAAGGTCCGGGGCGGTATTAGCCTGTGGAAGCCGGCGATCTTCGACATCGAGGACCCGGTGCATCACATCATCTTCAACTCTCACCACATGAGCAGCGTGGAGCGCCATCATATTGCCAGCGGCGCCGGGTTCCATGAGCCCATGCGGTACTCCGAGCTGCCCCGGTACTACTACGACCACATCACGCCGCCGGACGTGGCCATGTTCCAGGTGGCCCCGATGGACAAGCACGGGTACTTCAACTTCGGACTGTCGGCTTCGCATGTGAAGGCGGTGTGCGAGATGGCCAAGGTGGTCATCGTGGAGGTCAACGAAAATATGCCCCGGTGCCTGGGCGGCTTTGACAACTGCATCCATGTCAGCGAGGTGGACATGATCGTGGAGGGGCGCAACGACCCCATGGGCGTCCAGCCCAGCGGCACGGCTACGGAGGTGGACCGGGCGGTGGCGAAGCTGATCGTGGAGCAGATACCCGACGGGGCCTGTTTGCAGCTGGGCATCGGCGGTATGCCCAACACCGTGGGCGCTATGCTGTGCGAGTCCGACCTGAAGGATCTGGGCGTACACACGGA
>USBA01000116.1 GCA_900552735.1 uncultured Collinsella sp.
CCGCTTTCGGTGTTGCGCCTGCGCTCGCACGACCGCGCCCAGCTGCTCGACGCCGCCGAGAAGATTATCCTCGCCTGGCGCGAGTGGACCGATGAGTCGGTGGGCGTCATCGCGCACACAGCCGACGGCGTGGCGCACAACACCGTGACGCCCGTCATCCGCCGCGTCGACTCCCGCGGCAATGCCGGCGGCGAAATCTACGAGGCCTACCTGGCGCTTCGCTGCAACATCACGACCGACGAGCACCCGCTGGGCGTATTCCACCCGCATGCTGAGTACCACCATATTAAGAAGGAGAACATCGGCCTGATCGAGGTCATGGGCCTGGCCATTTTGCCGCCGCGCTTGGTTCCCGAGCTCGGCGCTGTCCGCGAGCACTTGCTGGCGGCCAAGGCCGATGCCAGCTACGACCTTGCTGGCGCGCTCGAGGGCGACGACCTTTGCCGCAGCCACGCCGCATGGGCCGAAGACGTCTTTGCCCGCCGCGCCGACGAGCTTACGGCCGACAACGCCATCGATATCCTGCACGAGGAGGTCGGCGTGGTGTTTGGCCACGTGCTCGACAACGCCGGCGTCTTTAAGTGGGACGAAGCCGGCCGCGCCGCCCAACAGCGCTTTATCGACTCACTGTAGCATACAGGTTCGAGCCTCATCAGCGGCCACGACATAACCGCCCACACGACAACGGCGCCCGCCGGCAACATCGCCGACGGGCGCCGTTTTTGAGTGTAGTCATTGGGGTCATTCTTAAGGGGCGTTCTTAAACGACTAGTCATTAAAGAGCGTCCCCAATGACTACTTGCGACCAAGGCAACGCCGGTGTCTTGGCAACGACAGCGAAAACGCCCCTAAGCGAGCAAGGTGACGTGAAAGAGGAGGGCATTGACCTTTTGGTCATGCCCGACGATTGAACGTCAGATTGCCGCTTAGGGGCGTTTGCAGCGTCGCGCCGTTACGCGGTTTGGTAAAACCGCGTAACCCTACAGTTCAGTCACGACAACGCTGTTGTAGACCTCGTCCCAGCGGTCCATGACCAGGTGGCCGGTCTTGGGATCCATGGCGTTAAGCTTGCCGCAGGTATTGGCGGTCTTGAGCACCGTGACGTCGTCGGCATCAGCAGCAATCGCATGCGCAAAGCCGGCGATGGTCGAGTCGCCGGAACCCGTCGCGTTCACAGCCGCAATCGCGGGCGTCTTGGCGCGGAACGCACGACCCTCATGGAAGCCCACCGAACCGGCAGCGCCCATCGAAACGACAACCCAGGGAATACCGGCAAAGCGGTCATCGGCGGCAAGCGCCTCGCGCAGGGCATCGACATCATCGGTCGTAAAGGACGTACCCAGCAGGCCGTTAATCTCGGTCAGGTTGGGCTTTACGAGCTCAGGCTTAGCGTCAGACTCCAGCGCGGCCTCCAGCGATGCACCCGAGGTGTCAAGCAGCACCTTGGCGCCCGCCTCCTCGGCGATCTTGACGAGCTCGGCATAGTAGCCGGCATCGACGCCGCGCGGCAGCGAGCCCGAAAGCGTCACAACGTCCGCCTTCGCTGCAAGCTCGGCGAACTTGGCCGTAAAGGCCTCGAGCTCGGCCGGGGCGATCTGCGGGCCGCTCTCCAGCAGCTCGGTCTGATTGCCCTCGTGCAGAATATTCAGGCAAATGCGCGTCTCACCGGCGATGGGCACAAAGTCGTTCTTGACGCCGTCGGCATCCATAAGCTCGGCCATATAGGCACCCATGTGGCCGCCGAGCAGGCCAGTCGCGAGCACGTCGTCGCCCAGCTGCAGCAGCACACGGCTCACGTTGAGGCCCTTACCGCCAGCAGTCTTTTCGGGCGTCACGCGGTTCACGTCGTCGATGATCAGCTTGTCGAGCTGATAGCGCGTATCAATCGACGGGTTCATGGTAACAGTCAGAATCATGTTGGACTCCTGTTTAGAAAACCGGCCCGCGCCCCATCACAGAAACGCGAGCCGTCAATTAAAAAGCTGCAGAATGCCAGGTACCGCCAAAACGAAGCACACAAGCTCAGCAAGCAAAAGTGTTATCGGAGCAGCTCGCCCGCCAGATGGCTTCGCAGCGTCGACTGGTCTGGCGTTCGGTAGAACGCCGGAACCCCACTAGTCGTGGTATTCGCCGCGGTCCCACTTCTCCAGGAACTCGTCAAAGAAGTGCGGGTCAGCCTGAGCCTCGGCGTCGGCCTTATTGCAGGCATCGATCTTGGCAATCAGGGCATCGTGCTCGGGGGTCTTGTCGTAGGGCTCCTCCAGGAAGGCAAGCATGATGTCGGCCATCAGGAACTCGCCAGTGATCTTGCCGCCAAAGCCCACGATGTTGGCGTTGAGCTCGCGACGGGCATACAGGGCAGAGGTCATGTCGCGAACCAGGGCGCAGCGGGCGCCGGGAACCTTGTTGACGGCGTTGGTGATGCCGATGCCGGTGCCGCACAGGGCCACGCCAAAGTCGGCCTTGCCGCTGGCAACAGCCTCGCCCACGGCCTTACCGTAGATGGGATAGTGCGTACGGGTGTGGCTGTAGGTACCGCAGTCAAGCACCTTGTAGCCAGCCTGCTCCAGGCGGTCGGCCAGATAGATCTTCTCGTCCGTAACGATATGGTCGCAACCGATTGCGATGGTCTTCTTCATCAGAACGTCCTTTCGTCTGAATTCACAAGTTGAGATAGAAGTTCGAGTTCTCGGTGGCTCTCGTTAGGCCATCTTATTGAGCATGTCGACACGGATCTGGTGACGACCGCCGGCGTACTGGGCGCGCAGGAACTCGCGGGCGATCTTCTTGGCGACCTCGGTGCCCACAACGCCCGGGCCCATGGTGACCATGCGCGAGCCGTTGTGCTCGCGGGTCATGTAGGCGGAACGCTCATCGGAAATGTTGGCGACGACCATGCCCTTGATCTTGACGGCGGCCATATAGGAGCCGACGCCGTACTTATCGAATGCAAAGCCCTGGGAATCCTTGTGCTCCAGCAGGTCTTTGGCAACGGCGGTCGCGGAATCGACAAAGTCCGCGGCAGGGATCTCGGAATAGTCGACGACCTCGTGACCGTCGGCGATGAGCATCTCCTTGATGGACTCCTTCATCGACATACCGTCGGCATCGGAAGCGATTACAACCCTCATGACATCCTCCTTGAGAGATACGCAGGTGCGCAGTTTCTGTTTGGAAGTGTTGAATCGCGTTCAGGTCCGGGCATCTGAATGTGCGGTTCTTCACTGTTCATGTTTATTTGAACACATTCGAACAGAGACTGCAACAATAATTTGTTTGTCTTTGTTCTTTTTTGAACAAATACCGTTCGCGGATGATTGGCGACCGTTTGGGCCCGGCGCGAACGTAGCGACCATGTGCTCAACAAACAAAAGGGCGGCCGAGAACGTGTCTCGGCCGCCCTTCGGCGGTATGCCCCGGTATATACAGCTGTTTTAGTTACTCGGACTGCCCACCTTTTTGGTGTGCTTGGACGGAGTACTCAGAAAGCGGCCCGTCAAATAGCTCGCTGGACCGGAAATATCGATCCCCAACAGCGTGTGTCCCAGCCACAGAAACGCCGCGAGCACCAGCAATGGGATAACACACGAGGTCACGATCATCACGATGACGCCTTCGATCAGATCGGTCACCTGTTGCACAATCTCATCGGTCATCTGCTTGGCGCCGCTGGTCACCGACGTGACAAGACCCGAGGCGCCTTCGGCAAGCTGCTCAAGCACATTCTTGGACTCTGTGGACTCGGTCTTTTTCTTGCTTGCTTTGGAGCTGTCGCTATCTGCCGCATCCGCAGCCTTTTGCTGAGCTTGCTCAATACTTACGCGATACGTTTCATCGACCTTCTGCGACACCCATACGCTTGCAGGCACCAACACCATGCCAATTATGGCGACCACCAGCACACGCGTTGCCACGCGGCGAATGACTGTGCTCGTGCTCCAGCGTCCGTGAATGCCAAGTGAGATCGCAAAGAGCACCAGCGCAAACGGGATCAGGATGCCCAGGCCAACCGACCACAAAATCGTAAGCAAATATTTCTCTAGGTATAGCACGGCAAGCACGATACCAAGGTTGCCTGAAAGCTGTGCGAGCTGCTCGGCGACTGGCGTTCCCGTATCGCCCGGCAGCGCAGTGATACCCGCAGATAGGGCGACGCACGAGGTCGTGAGCGCCAAAACGTTGCCCTTCTTTTGGTCGATAACCTCGATGGTGGAGTCCCATGTTTTGGTATCGGCGAAATGCGGACGAGCTACAAAACCCGACAGCAGCGCCAGTACCACGAGTGCAACGATAAAGCCAATCTGTAGCTTTTTGTTTGCGCACACAATATCGGACAGGCTGGGCTGTAGCTCGGCTACCGTCGTATGCTCAGTTATCTGGACAGGACGCCCATGGGCCATCTCGTGCGCACCTCTTTTTTGTATTGACCCGTTATCCGGCATTTGGATACCTCCTCATTCCGGCCTGTATTGCGGGTGAAAGTATACCCATCCAGCGAAAAACCGAACGGGGGGCGTGCAGAAGCTCCATAACGCTGCCAGTCGAACAGTGCCATTTCAAAACTATGCCGGTTTACTACCGTAAAACCGATAGGACCGACCACATTTGCTATTAGCAGAAAATGGCAAGCTTTCTACCTGCGGCTTTGATAACGCTGTTCTTTCCATAGTTGAAAGAATACGATTCATCGTAGTAAACCGGCATAGTTTTGTAACCGACGGGTCGAGTCGGCACCGCAACAAACCTAATAACCCGTTTTCTTCCATCCTCAAAGGATCAAATGCATGGCAGGAGTGTCCCTAACTGCCGGCAGATAAGGAACGTCCCCAAGTGCCGGGTAAAAAGAAAAAGCCCTGTCGCGAGTTTGCGGCAGAGCTTTTGGAAGGGGACTTGGTTGTGCGGGCTCGTTAGGCGAGCTTGGCCTCGAGCGCAGCGATGCGCTTGTAGGCGTCGATGGTAAAGCGGGTCTGCTTCTCCAGGATCATAGTGGTCATGAGGGTGTCCTGAGCGTGAGCCATGATGAAGGTCATCTCCATCTCGCCACCGCCGGCCTCCTGTGAAAGCAGCTTGGTCTGCGTGTCGTGGGCACCGATGAGCGCATCGCTGGCATCCTTGTGCAGCTGCTCGGCCTTCTCAAAGTCACCCTCGCGAGCAGCATCGAGCGCTGCAAGCAGATCGGTCTGGGCGTCACCTGCGTATGCGACAATCTCGAATCCAACCATCGAGATTTCTTCTTTGGTTGCCATGTTGCGTTCCTTTCACATATGAACCAATGGAGAGCATCGCGTCCGGGCATACGCGCTGCGTTGTGTATGACAGAAACAATAACATTCAAACAAAAAAGAACAGCGCAAAACGTAATTTCGAGCTATGAACGGTCACTTTTCGCCCGTGAACGGTTTTTAAACCAATTTGAACAATATCGAACACAATTAGCGGAAACCCAAACAGACCCGCGCCCTAGCGTACATCGCGCACCGTATCGCCCTCGACGAGCACGCCCGGAAACAGCATGTGCTCCACACCGGGTTCAACGCCCTCGGCGCCGGCAATCTTGTCGACCGCCCACATGCCGACGCGCTTGTTGTCAAAGCGCACCGTAGTCAGGCGACAATCGGGCACGATGTCGCCCAGACTGTCATCAACACCTACCACGCTCACGTCCTGGGGCACGTGCTTTCCGCGCGACTCGAGCCCGCGAATGCAGCCATATGCCATGGCATCGTTGGAGGCGTAGATGGCAGTACAGGTCGGATCGTCTGCCAGAGCCTGACCGGCAGCATACCCGCTCTGTGCCGTCCAATCGCCGCGCACGAGCTGCGGGGGCTCAATGCCATGCGCACGCAATGTCTCGCGCCAGCCTTCCTCGCGCCGCATGCCCGAAAGCGAGCGCTCGGGACACGAGATAAAGTGCACGGTTTTGTGCCCCCGCCCCAGCAAGTACTCGACCACCTGGCGCGAACAATCGAACTGGTCGTTATCGACCGTTGAACAGAGCGGGTGCTCCAGCATGGTAACGAGCACCGTCTGCATGCCGGGCAGCGGCTCAAAAGTGCCAAAGTCCGCCGGCATGCGATTCATGATCACGACCATGCCGTCCACCGGCAGTGCGCTCATACGCGACGATGCGCTCTCGAGGGTATAGGGGTGTCCATCTACTTTAGTGAGGGTGATGGCATAGCCGTGTTTGTCAGCCGCGGCGGCAAAGCCCTCCATACGGTCGAGGTTGCCGGTGCCGGTAATGTTGAACATGGCGACGCCGACGGTCTTAAACT
>USBA01000117.1 GCA_900552735.1 uncultured Collinsella sp.
CTGGGCTGGCTGCGGCGGCACTCGTACTGTTTATCACTGCCATCGGCGTGACGATTTGGCTTTATCGCAGTCGTGGGCAGCGCCGCGCCGACGGTAAGACCAATGTTGGATGGACCATCTTTTTAGTCGTCGCCTACCTATTGAGCATCAGCTACCTGGTGTTCTTTGTCCTGTTGATGATCAGTGCCTTTACCGGGGAATCCGTCACGGTGGGGTAGGCTTCGACGAGCCTCTTGAGGATGAAAAAATGGAGCCGGATGGGAAATACCCCCATCCGGCTCCATTGCTCAATATTGGCGTGCACTTCTACTCGGCTGCCTCGCGGCGAGCGACCTCGTCGATCAAGATGGCATCGCCGTGCTTGGCGGCGGCAATGCTCGCGGCCATAATCATGCCCATTGCCGTGATGTAGGCGAAGAGCATCGACGGCGCCACGTCCATAACGATGCCGGAGAGAATCGGCGTCGCCACCTGAGCCGCCATGCTCACGGTGTAGTAGTAACCGGAGTAGCGGCCCACGCTTTGGGAGCTGCAACACTCCAGAATCATCGTGTACACGCACAGGTCCACGCCGCCCAGCGCGACGCCCATCAACAAAAAGACCCCGTACAACACGGGCGAGAAGCCGGGTGCCAGCCAAAGAAGCGTGGGGCACAAAACCATGATGACGGCGGTGCCCAGGGCGACCTTTTTGCGGCCGATTTTGAGCGAAAGGTTTGCCAGGGGTACGTAGCTTAGCAGCGCGCCTGCAATCGTCACGATATTGATGATGGCATAGGAACCGCCCTCCATGCCATAGAACAAATCGGCATAACGGCTGATATTGGTGGTCATGGCGTTATAGCTCATGTAGTAGAAAAACGTTGCGGCGAGCAGCATGATGATGGAGCGACGCACGTCGGTGTCTGCAACGCGTTCCTTACCGCCGGCCTCGGGGGAGTCGTCTTTGTCAATCTGATCCTCGTCGATGCCCATTGACAGCGATTTCTCGCGCATCTTTTCGACGAGGGCGGGCTCACGGACAAAGATGCCGTAGACAACGGCTGACACGAGGATAAAGGCGGCCTGCAAGATAAAGAGCGGAAGATAATCAGGTTTGTCGGCCTTGGGAACCATGACCGAGATGGCGACGAGCATAAGACCCGTTCCCGCATAGCCGACGATCTTTTCGATTGAGTCCGCCTTGGTTCGAAGTGGGCGAGGCGTAATATCTGCCACGATGGCGACCGTCATGGTGCGGTAGGCGCATATTGCCAAAAGCGTGAGGATAATCGCGCCAATGAGCAGAGGTAGGCTGCCCATGTTGTTGGCGATCGCGATGAGCGGGACGGAGAGCATTGCCACCGCGGAGCCGCCCAAGATAAAGGGCGTTCGACGCCCGAGTTTGCTTGCGCAGTGGTCCGAGAGGATGCCAAAGAGCGGAAGCAGGAACAGGCCAAAGACATTATCGATGGCCATGATCGCGCCGGTGAGCGAGTTGGATAGGCCAAAGGTCCCTGTGAGCATCTTGGGAACGATGCCGTCGTAGACCTGCCAAAAGCTGATCATGCCCATAAAGGGTAGGGAGGCGAGGGCGACGGCCTTGGTGTCGAGCCGGGCCGCCCGCTTAAGATTTGGTTGGGTCATGCTGGTTCTCCTGGTCGGTAAAAGCGGGGAGGGGTGCTATCGGCCCCCGTTCTACAGTTGTTCAAGGTTGGCGAGAAACGCCACATAGAATTCGATGCCGCGCTTGTAGACGTCGACGCCGATGCGTTCGTTGGCGGCATGGATGAGCTTGCGCGCCTCGCCCGAGTAGATAAAGCCGCAGAAGCGGTAGACGCGATCGCAGATCTCGTTGAACTCGCGCGAGTCGGTACAGGAGTTCTGCACGTAGGGAGCAAAGCCGGCCTCGGGATAGACACCCGACACGCAGCGATGGATGTAGTTGAAGGCGGCATCGTCTTCGTAAGGCGAGATGGGCGCGGGCTCGGTGTAGGGAATCGCCTCGTTGATTTCGACGGTGACATGGTCGGGGCTTACGCCCGAGGCGCGGCACTGCTGGGCGGCGAGCTTGCGGGCGCGCTCAACGGCATCGGCGATGGTCTCGAACGGAGCGATGCGCACGTTGAAGTTGGCGCGAGCAACTGGTGGCAGCACATTGTGCGCATTGGAGCCTTCGAGCTGCGTGAGCGCATAGGTTGTGCGCAGCATGGCCGAGGTCTCGGGGCTGGCGGCCATGATCTTGGTAACCGCGGGGCGCGTGAGCCACAGGTTGCCAAAGATTGCCTGAAACGTCGCGCTGCTACGGGCACCCAGCTCGGTCAGTGTGGCCTCGACGGCGGGCGTGAGCTGCGGCTTGCCGGGGTTGGCCGAGATAGTCTCGCATACACGGCAGAGAAGACGGCAGGCATCGTTTGCCGCAGGCGTAGAGGCATGGCCGCCGTCGGCGCGCGCCGTGACGGCAAGGTCGACGTGGCCCTTCTCGGACACGCCTACCATGGCAACGGGTTCGGTGACGCCGAGCGGGGCGTCGGTTGCCACGGCGCCACCCTCATCGAGCACCATGTAGGGATGGATGTTATGCTCGCGAAGCCACTGCACTGCATGGGTTGCAGTAGGTGCGGCGATTTCCTCGCCATCGCTCGAGAAGAACCAGACATCGCGCGGGGGAACGAAGCCCTGGGCAATCAAATGCTCGGCGGCCTCGAAGAAAGCCGAGACGATGCACTTGGTGTCGAGTGATCCGCGGGCCCAGATCTCGCCGTCGAAGATCTCGGCTCCAAAGGGATCGTGCTTCCAGTCTTGGCCCTCGACGGGCACGACGTCCTGATGCGCCATCATGACGATGGGGTCCAAGGCGGAATCGGCGCCAGGCCAACGCAGGAGCATGCCAAAGTCGTCGACGCGTGTGAGCTCGGCGACTTTAAAGAAATGCGGATAAAGTCGCTGAAGCGTGGGAATCCACTGGCTGAAGGGCTCATCGTCGCGCTCGGCGATGTTCTCACGCGAAACGGTGGGGATGCGCAGCAATTCGCAAAAGCGCTCGACGGCTACCTCGTCTGCCTTGTAGGTGCCTGCATCAAGAGGCGCGCCCTGTGCGACCGATACCGATGCTCCCATGGTGGGACTCCTTTCGTGTTGTATATCGAATACGTCAAGATTATCGCCCGCACCGCGCGTGGGAAATGGCGAAACACGTTGTTCATCTGCGGGCGGCGGGTCGGATAGCCTTAGCCGACGATGACCGTGCCGTCTTCGGTCACGGTGATGGCGTCTCCCGTCGACACAGCATCGAGAAACTCATCGCCCAGGTTGTCAATGGTGGGCATGGGGGTGTCGGTCCATACACCCGAGAGGATCGCGCCAGCGGCGGCAAGGCTGTCAATGGGTTTGGAAAACAGCAGGCATGCGGGTTGGCGCCCCATTTTGGTGGCGCAGAAGAGCGCCATGCCGCCTGTGGTGGAGCCGATAGTCTGCGGAAGACACAAGGCACATCCCGCCAAAGGTTTGCCGTACAAGTCGGGATTGTTTTGGTCGGAACACGTGGCCTTTTTGTCGCCAAACATCAGTGCCTTCTGAAACGATGCGAGCGTGTTGAGCCCTCCGTGAGAGACAAGTGCCTTGGCGTGGGCAGTTCCGGGGACAACGACGCGGCCGTGAAAGATTTTTTCCATGAGGAGTCGCCTTCCTATTTGATTGGTTTTCCGGTGGTGACGTAGGCGAGCACCTCGTCGTCGGTGTAGTAGCGCGATGCCGAGTACGTACGCAACTTGTTGGAGTTGGTGATGATGGGCATGCTGCCGCAGAGCGGGTTGTTGGTGTACATAAGCGGGCAGATGCTCGAGACGACGGCACCGGTCGTCGAGAGGCGTCTGTATGCCGCAGTCTTGCGGAAGGCGTCTGCCACGGATGGGGCGGCGGTCAGTACGGTGGGTACTTGCACGCGGCACTTGCCGGAGGCGCTCAGCCCATCGCAGATGGCGTCTGCCCAATGGGCGAGTTGTGCAGACGAGAGGTGGGGGCAGCCGATGAAGGCAAGCTTGGGGCGCGCGCCCGGGTTCTTCCACATAACGGGGTAGCTCGAGCGGATGCGCTCCAGCTCGGCGTCGTCAATGCGATAGATTTGGGCGTCTGGTGCTATGAGGTGTTCGCCTTGTTCGACGGCCTCGGGCGTGATGCCGTCCACGTGGTAGAGCCCGACAGCGCCGTTCGATGCGCTGGCGGCGCCCATGTCCTTAAGGTAGTCCTGCGTGCCGGGTGTGAGTTCGCGGCCAAGCCAGCGGTCGAGGCCTTTAATGTAAGGGACGTCTTCCATCACCTTCATGCCAATGGCGCTGCCAAGCACTTGCGCTTCGGGCTTGCGCTTACAGTCGACTTCGATGATCCAGGTCGCCTTGCGGCCCTCATCGGTGAGCAGGCCGAATTCCGGGACAAAGCCGGCAATTGAGCCGAACATCTCGATGATGCCGGAGTTGCGATTGCAGCGAGCGCCCAGCACGGAGTTGGCAAAGACCACGGCGCTGCTTTCTGCCCAGCTTAGGATGTCGCCACGCCGAGGTCGATTGCCAACCTCGGGCTGGTAACAGGTGCAGGTGAAAGCATCGTTGTCCAATAGACCCATGCTGCGCAGCTGTGCCTCATAATCGTCTTGTTTGGAATACATAATCTTGAACAGCAGCTTTTGCAGCGGGTTGGCCGGGACGGCGGGGTCGAGGGGCCTCGGGTCGACCGAGAATGACTGACCGGACAGGGCGCCGTCTTTCAGCAGCTCATCCATAAGGTCATAGACTGGACCGAGCATGGAGAGGCCAAAACTTGTGACAAGATGACCGTTTGCGCCGGTCACGGGAACCATACGCTCGGCGCCAAAGCATTCGCCGTACATAACGAGGGTCTTGACCACTTTGGCCATGGCGGGGCCCTTGGCGCCGTCGAGCAGGGCTTGTTGTTGGGAGGTCAGGTTCATCTGTGAGCCCATCCTTTCGTGTTAGATATTGGTGCCGAGTCGGTATGCCGCACGGACCGCTTCGAGCACACGGCCGGGCGCAAACCCATCGCCGATGTTATGCAGCTCGTCAGCGGCGTGCGTCTGCTGCAGTTTGTAGAACAGCGCGTCGTCGGGGTGTCCGCCGCAGGCAATGATTACCAAGTCGCAGGTTAGCTCGAGTGACTTCCAGTCGTTGCCGATTTTGGGTGCAAGCGGGTTTTCGACGTTCTCGGGCAAGACCGGTGACCACGAGACGTAGGGGTCGGGAACGTTTTTGTGGCAGTTGCGACTCAAGTGGAGACGCGCACACCTCGATGGGGCTCCAGACTCGCGTTTGCCGCCGACTTCCGCGCGCTCGACGCGTGTCATATTGAGGAGCCGCACATTGCGTCCCCTGAGCGTATGGAGTAGGTGGCCGCGATTTGCCGTGCAGGCGCCCTGCATCATGTGAGGCAGCATTTCAATTACGCTGACCTGTGGTATGCCGTGTTCGACGGTGAGCCATTGGGCAACCTCGCAGCCCACGGCCCCTCCGCCAATGATGGTGACGGTTTTGGCGTTGCCAAGCAGCGCGGGTTGGCGCAGTAGCTGCGTTGCCAGCACGGCATGGCCCGATGCTGCAAGCTCCGTAAGACCGGGGATGGGCGGTATTGCATTGGAAGTGCCTGTCGCGCACACGATTGCGTCGAAGCCTGCTTTTGCAAGATCTTCGGCGCGTGCTGCCCGTCCAAGTTCGATTGTCAGGTTCCCGTTGGGTTTTTCTGCCTGCTCGCGCACCTGTCGAACAAGATATGATCGGTAGTTATCGAGGTCGAACTTGATCCGGGCGGCGCTGGCGGAGAGGAGTTTTCCTCCAAGTTCATCTTCGGCATCGATGAGCTTTACGTCGTGGCCACGACGCGCGGCGATTAGCGCACAGACCATCCCAGCGGGTCCGGCTCCTATCACCGCTATGCGTTTGGGTTCTTTGGCGGGAGCGGGTGTCTGGGGCATGAGGTATTCAAAGCTGCAGCGTGGATTGACGGCACACTGCGGATGGCCCCCTTCGACAAACTCGTTGAGGCATCCTTCCTGGCATCCGATGCAGGGGCGAATATCTGCCACGCGACCGGCGTACGCCTTGTTGGGCCACTCGGGATCCGCAAGCAGCGGGCGTCCGAGCATGATCATATCGGCGTCGCCATTGCGAAGGGCGCGTTCGGCAATGTCGGGGTAGCCCAACTTACCCACCGCGACAACGGGTACGGGAAGGCCGGCA
>USBA01000118.1 GCA_900552735.1 uncultured Collinsella sp.
ACGCAGTTCTTCCTTAACCTGTACCTTGGTGCCAGCAAGGCTCGTCTCATTAACCGTACTGCCGTCAATACGCTCATTCTGGTAACGGATAACGTGCGCAACCTGCCCGTGTGGTTTATCGAGGAGAACCCCTTCTTGCGTACCATCACGCTGCCGCATCCCGACCGCGACATGCGCGAAGCCTATATTCAGAGCAAGTTTGGCTTTGGTGAGGCGCTGTCCGATTCCGATGACCGTGCGGTGCGTCGCTTTATCGATACCACCGACGGCATGAGCGTTAAGGAGCTCGAGGGCCTGCAGCGCATGTATCAGCGCGATATGCAAAACCCCGATGCTTCCATCGAGGCCATTCTTCCCAAGCTCGTCGACGTGTATAAGTACGGCTTTCGCGAGAACAAATGGCAGCAGATGTTCGAGAAGCTCGAGGAGGATCCCGAGGCAAAGATCAAGCGCCGCGTGAAGGGTCAGGACGAGGCCGTTGAGAAGGCCGTCACCGTGCTCAAGCGCTCCGTCATGGGTCTTTCGGGTGCCACCCATTCATCTGGCTCCAAGCCCAAGGGTGTGCTGTTTTTGAGCGGTCCCACCGGTACCGGTAAGACCGAGATTGTTAAGGCCATTACGGAGCTCCTCTTTGGCGATGAGCGCAGCATGCTGCGTTTTGATATGTCCGAGTACGGTGCCGAGAACTCCGATCAAAAGCTCTTTGGCGCTCCTCCGGGATACGTGGGCTATGCCGAGGGCGGCCAGCTTACCAATGCGGTCAAGGCCAATCCGTTCTCGGTGGTTCTTTTCGACGAGATCGAGAAGGCCGCGCCCAGCATTATGGACAAGTTCTTGCAGATTCTCGAAGACGGACGTCTGACCGACGGTCAGGGCAACACCGTGTACTTCTCTGAGACGGTTATCTTCTTTACGAGCAACATCGGCTTTTCAAAGATTGAGATCGATGCGCAGGGCAACGAAGTTCGTAATACCATCGCGCCCAACACGCCCTATGACGAGATTTGCGAGCGCGTACGCACCGAGATGGATCGCGAGTTTAAGCCCGAGTTCTTGGGCCGTATCGGCGACAACGTGGTCATCTTCAACTTTATCGACGACGCCGTGGCGCTTCAGATCCTCAATTCCAAGATCGATGCCGTCAACCGCAACGTGCATAAGGCACAGCCCGATATTACGGTTGAGGCGACCGATGCCGCCCGCGAGCTGCTGCACTCCATTGCCATGACGGACGCCGTCAAAGCCAAGGGCGGCCGCGGCATTGGCAACCTGGTGGAGAGCGGTTACCTTAACGGGCTTTCCGATTTTCTGTTTGAACACCGCGCCGAGTGGCGCGGTCGCCCCGGTATGGTGGCACGCGCCGTGCCGCAGGGCGAGGGCGATGATGCGCATATCGCATTTGAGCTCGTGCCCGGATCGATGGGAGGCGATTGGCGATGACGAAGTTTATCGCTGCAGCAAAAACTCAAGCGGGAACCAATCATCCCGTCAACGAGGACCGCTTGCTTCTTGACGGCAACGTCCTTTGCTATGGTCTGGCGGGCGATTGCGAGCGCGAGATGGGCTGCATGGCAGTCTTTGACGGTGTGAGCGAAGGCGGGCACGGAGCGGCCGCCTCGACGCTCGCTGCTCAGGCGTTTGCACAGGCGACTCAGGTTTTTGAAGCCGATTCGATTGATGTCCTGCAGGATCGTTTGCGTATGGCGGGCGAGCGCGCTGAGAACGATGTTGAGTCCTATGCGGCCCGTTATGGCTTGCCCGTTGCTGCATCTACGGTTGCCGGGCTTATGGTGGCGCATGATGGGTCTGCCGCAATCTTTAATGCTGGCGATTCGCGTGTGTATCGCTTGCGCGATGGCGTGCTTGCGGTGTTGAGCTACGACCATACGCCCGAATCCCGCCTGGGCGGCGTTGGGTTTGAGTACAGCGATGAATCGGTCTCGCATTGCATTGAGCTGGCGGTCGGTCTTAATCAGGGCGGACGAAACCTGGAGATCAATACGACCACGTTGTTTCCGGGCGATCGCTACTTAATCTGCTCTGACGGCATCGATGGGGAGATTGACCTTGCGCGCCTGCAGCAGATGCTTGCGAGCGATTCGACCTGTGCGCAGCTGTGCGAGGAGCTGTATGCCGAGGCCCGCATGGGCGGTTCGACGGATGACGCGACGCTGATCGTGATTGAGATAGGGGAATAAAGATGTCTGATGAGACGATAACGGTACACCGAGATGGTGGCACCGGCAACGATGAAACCGTGACGGTCCGTCGTGGGGACGTACCCGTAAACGGTGAAACGGTCACCGTGTATCACGGCAATCAGGCTCCTGTACCGGGTGAGACCGTGACGGTGCGCCGAGGCGCTGCTCCGGTGTCCGGCGAAACGGTGACCATTCGCCGCGGCGACGCCCCGTCGGCAGGCGAGACGGTAACGGTGGGTCGCTCGGTTCCTAGAGCAAACGGCGAGACGGTGACGGTAAATCGTCCGGTTTCTGCGACTGGCGGCGAGACTGTTACGGTTGCAAGGCCGATGGCTGCTCCCGCCGGCGGCGAGACGGTCACGGTTTCCCGGCCGATGACGTCCGTGGCGGGCGAGACCGTAACGGTGCCGCGATCTGCCGCTTCTGGCGGTCAAACGATAACGGTCCCACGCGGTGCGGTGGTAAATCCCAATGGCGAAACGGTGACCGTTTCTCATGGGGACGTTCGCGCCGCTTCCTCCGTGCCCGTATCCCCTTTCGTTCCGGAAGATGTGACGATTACCTCACGTGACGGCCAGCAGTTTATTGTTCACTTGGGTCAAGTTGTCGGTCATGGTGGTCAGTCCACGGTCTTTGCTGCCGAGCGGGTGGATGACGGCCTCGCATGTGTTGCCAAGGTGTTTCAGCCTCTTATAGAAAAAATGCTCACGGAATACGAGAAGACTGTGCATGCCGTCATGAGCCTCAATGGTCGTCCCGTGTCAGAAACGCATTTGCTGCCTATTTTTGCCTATTTGCACCAGGGCTTGAGCGCGACCGTAGTAGGGGCCCCCGCTCCTCAGCTTTGGGATATTGCCATCACTCCCAAGGCTACCTGTCTTAGCGACCGTCCCCGTAGCAAGCATATGGTTAAAAGTCGCGTGATTCCGGAGCTGAGCCAAGCGATTAATCTGCTGCACACCGAGTTTGGCATCGTTCATCGCGATGTGAAACCGTCGAATGTCTACCTGTACGATAAACAAATCGCGCTTGGCGACTATGGGTCCGCTCGTTCTCTTTCCGGAATTGATAATCGTACGACTAAAACCGAGACGCGATCAAATGGGTATACGCCTGGTCACGGCAGAATGGTCGACCCTCGCAACGATTGGTATTCGTTTGGTTATACCATTTGGACTCTTTATGAGGGTAATGTCCACCCGCTCTATGAGCGTTTGAAGGACGACACGTTTTTCGAGTTTCAGGAAGCGGGTCAACCTGCTGAGTTCACCCACCCTGATGACGCTACCTTGGGCAATTTGCTTCAAGGCCTTACGTTTGAGCTTGCAAACAAGCGCTTCGGATACGAAGAAATTAAAGACTGGATCGCTGACCCCGATCACTTCTATCGTCAACTGCCCACCTTCGATTTCAAGAGCGGCCATGCGCCGTATGAATTTGTCGGCAGGCTTTATACCGATCCTGTGTCGCTCGCTCACGGGCTCGCGTCTCATTGGGACGAGGCAAAACAGCGCATGCAACAGTGGCAGCTCGAGCGCCAGATGCGTAAATGGAATGAAAACGACCTCGAGACCAAGATCCATGAGATTACCGAGGCAAAAGCGAAGGGCGGAGAAAAACCGAATTACGATTTCAATCTTGCTTGCGTGATCTACGAAATGTCGGGCGGCAAGATCATTTCGTGGCGCGGCGAAGATGTTTCGCTAGGTGCTGGAAAAAATAATCTTCCGGCGCGCATTGCCAACATGACAAATGTAGAAATTGATCGCTATGCGGTGAAGTCGGGGCTTGACGGCACCGAGTCTATGGGCGTGCTCCCCTCGGGCTTTCTTTCCTACGTTCTTTCCCGCCAAGGCGAGCATGACGAGTCGGTTGCAACTATTGCCGAGAATATCAAGGCAATTGAGGATCTTGCCGTTGCTTCCGACGATCCGCATTTTGCTGCCTGCCTATTGAAGGGCTTCCTTACGTTCGACGAGTTGGAAACTCATGCTGCGGCCCAGCAAGAGATCAGGAGGCTCATCGGGAACCCCCGGGCATTTTTTGCCACTTGCTCAACGCCTCGTGCTGTCGATGAGTTCTTCCTGCTCTTTGCAGGAGACGTTTCCATGGACGCTATTATTAAGGCACGTGGTGACGCTCAGAGCAGAGGGTCAATTGACGTTGATGTCGTACTCGATTTCATGGACCGTGTCGCCGACAACAAGGCTCCCGTGCGAGCGTTCTACCGTAAATACGGCAATATGGCAGGCTGGATTTGGCTTTCCGAGCACACCGCCCTTTACGAGGCACTTTCGGGCTCTGCCGGAGAATCCGCAATCGTCAATCTTCGCGGCCTATCTCCTTCGGCGCAAGCATCGGTTGCTTCGCTCATGCAAGCGGGGTCCAATATCCGAATCGAAGGCAGCAAGCTTCGTGCCGACATGGAGGTGACACCTGTTCCCTATGTGAATGGCTGGCAGACGAGGGACGTTCTTCTTACTCGACCGCTTACGTTGAATGCTCTTTTCTGTGCCGAGGCGCGAGGAGAGACAGTGCCACGCGGATATGTGGCAGAACTGCTTGCAGGCGGTGCGGACGAACAGCTACTCGATGGCATCGGAATCAGGCTTTTGGCTCATGCGAACCTGACGCCTTCCGCCAGTTATTCTCAATTTCTCGAGGACGAGAGAAACGACGCAGATGGCGCGCTCGAAGGTGCTATCCAACGGGATACTCAGGACTACAGCATGACCGAAGGCATCGCTGATACTGCCGCGCGTATTGAAGCTGTAAAGAAAGAGCAGAGCCGGGTGCTGCGCTGGACATGCGTTGTGGCAGTAATCTACTTCGTTGCCATCCTATGCGCACGTGGCTCTTTTGGACAGTTCATCGTTATGTGTGGCACCCTCGCCCCGCTCGCAGTACTGTTCTTGGTCGCGGCGTTTGTTGGAATCTTCGGCTTCTTGGCCTTGAACCTGCTCCGTTCCTTTTCCGCGGTTGACCGCGTTCAGTCGCTCGACAGCGATCTGGAGGCCAACGCAGATCTTCTCGAAAGCCGTCTGGCTCAACTCGTCGATTTTGATGGCCGCACAGGCGCTACAGTGGAAAAGCTCTTGATGGTGGGCGTTGACGAGGATCTTCCGATGACACAGGGGGCCGATTTTTCGTTTGGTTCCGAAGGCAAGGCCTTCTACGCCGATCCTGAAGTTATGGATAGGCTTGGCAGATTGGCAATTCGCCTTTTGCTTATCACGTCGGCCGTGATTAGTGCGTCTGGGTTTATGGGCACTGTGTTCATTGACGGTGATGTGATAGCCAAAATCGAGGTAGTCTCCGCTATCGCCGTTGATGCACTCATCTGCATTTACGTGCTGGGCGATGACGAACATCCTGGCAGCGCCGCGTCAATACTGTCATGGTCTTGGATCTGGTTGGGCCCGCTGGTCATCGCGTTTTTGCTTTGGGGCGTCGTATCGGTTCTTCAGGCGTTCGGAATGGTGGGCGCTATTATCGCCGTAGTATTTCTCATCGGTTGTTTTATTAAGTAAGAGGAAATTCAACTATGCCAACTTTAAATTTTCGTAAGCTGATTCCGGGAGGCTATTCGGGGGCCGGTCCGAATGCCGGCAATTCGGCTGCGCCGCGGAGAAACGATGGTCTCCATGGCACTGAGCGACGTGCCATGGGTGCTTTTGACGACATGTTGGGTATTGAGAACGTGGCGTCGCAGCGCGGCTCTCAGACGAATGCACGTTCTCGTTCGAACATGGCGCAACGCGAAATCCGGAATGACGTGGTAATCAATGAGGGCTTGGGCTCGTATGACGGACGCCCGTGCTCCATCAGGATTTTCGAAAACCACCTCGAGATTGTCGCCAAGCGTGAGGGCTCGACGCTCGATAATCACCCCGCGCTCAAGATGCTTGTCCCCGGCATAGGCAACAGCAAG
>USBA01000119.1 GCA_900552735.1 uncultured Collinsella sp.
ATCTCCTTGAGGGTCTCACGGATAGCACCGCAGACCTCCTGAGCGTCCTCGGCGGTAGCGGTCTTGCCGGTGCCGATAGCCCAGATGGGCTCGTAGGCCACGACGACCTGCTTGGGGCAAGTGATCTCGAGACCCTCGAGACCTGCCTTGACCTGGTTGCAGACGAAGTCGACATAGGTGCCGGCCTCGCGAACCTCCTCGGGCTCACCGCAGCAGAAGACGGGAACGATGCCAGCGGCAACGAGGGCCTTGGCCTTCTTGTTCATATCCTCGTCGGTCTCGTGGAAATATCCACGACGCTCGGAGTGACCGATGATGCAGTAAGTGCAGCCAGCGGACTTGAGCATGTCGCAGGAGGACTCGCCGGTGTAGGCACCCTTTGCCTCCCAGTACACGTTCTGTGCACCGAGAGCGATGGGGGCAGCCTGCATGCGGGCGTGAACGGTGGTGATGTCGATGGTCGGCGGGCAGACGAGGACCTCAACGCCCTCGGGAACTTCGGGCAGAGCCTCGGCGAGCTCGTCAGCGAGCTTAGCGGCAGCGGCAACGTCGTTGTTCATTTTCCAGTTGCCGGCGATAAGAAGGGTGCGATTAGGCATCGAGAAGCGCCTCCACTCCGGGCAGGGCCTTGCCCTCGACGAGCTCCATGGAAGCGCCGCCACCGGTGGAGATCCAGCTCATCTTGTCGGCCAGGTTGAACTTGTTGACAGCTGCGACAGAGTCGCCACCGCCGATGATCGAGGTGCAGTCGGCCTCGGCGACGGCCTCGGCGATAGCCTGGGTGCCGTGAGCGAAGTTGTCGAACTCGAAAACGCCCATGGGGCCGTTCCAGAAGACGGTCTTGGCGCCCTTGATGGCCTCGGCGTAAAGGGCCTCGGTCTTGGGGCCGATGTCCATGCCCATGCGATCCTCGGGGATGGCGTCGGAAGCGACGACCTCGCCCGTAGCGTCCTCGCCGAAGTGGTCGGCAACGAGGTTATCGATCGGGAGCAGGATCTTGACGCCCTTGTCCTCAGCCTTCTTGAGCATCTCTGCAGCGCGCTCGACCCAGTCCTCCTCTTTGAGGGAGGTACCGACGGTCTTGTAGCCCTTGGCCAGGAAGAAGGTGTAGGCCATGCCGCCACCGATGATCAGGGTGTCGGCGGAATCGATCAGATGATCGAGGACACCGATTTTGGAGGAAACCTTGGAACCGCCGACGATGGCGACGAAAGGACGCTCAGGATCAGCGAAGATGCTGGTCAGCGTGTCGACCTCCTTCTCAAGTAGGAAGCCTGCGACAGCGGGGAGATAGGCGGCCGGGCCCACGACGGAACCCTGTGCGCGGTGAGCGGTGCCGAAGGCGTCGAGAACGAAGATGTCGCCGTAGGAAGCGAGCTTCTTGGCGATCTCGGGATCGTTCTTCTTCTCACGCTTGTCAAAACGGACGTTCTCGAGAACGAGGACCTTGCCCGGCTCGACGGCGGCAACAGCCTCAGCAGCCTTCTCGCCGTAGGTGTCGGCGACAAAGGCAACATCGAGACCAGAGAGCTCAGCGAGCTTCTTGGCGACAGGCTCAAGGGAGAGCTCGGGCTGGAAGCCGGTGCCATCGGGACGGCCGAGGTGGCTCATGAGGATGACGCGAGCGTTGTGCTCAACGAGGTAGTTGATGGTGGGCAGGGCAGCCTTGATGCGGGTGGTGTCGCCAACGACGCCATCCTTGATAGGCACGTTGAAGTCAACGCGGACGAGAACGCGCTTGCCGTCGACATCGATGTCGCGGACGGTCTTCTTGGTAAAGGCCATGTTTGCTTCTACCTTTCGTACGTGTCTGCCTCCCATTACGGCAGACGATTTCCTATAAAAAGGGCGCGACCCTAGGGTGTAAGCCCTATGAGGCCGCGCCCTTCTTTAGACGCTCAACGAGCTATTCGCTAAAAGCTAAATTAAGCAACGAACTTCTCGAAGTACTTGATGGTGCGGACCATCTGAGAGGTGTAGGAGTTCTCGTTGTCGTACCAAGAGGTGACCTGAACGAGGGTCTGGCCGTTGCCGAGGTCAGAGCACATGGTCTGAGTGGCGTCGAAGATGGAGCCGTGGGTCTCGCCGACGATGTCGCGGGAGACGATCTGGTCCTCGTTGTAGGCGAAGGTCTCGGGGATGGACTCGGCGTAGGCCTTCATGGCAGCGTTGACCTCGTCGACGGTGACCTTCTTGTCAACGACGGCGTAGAGGTTGGTCAGCGAGCCGGTCGGCGTCGGGACGCGCTGGGCGGCACCGATGAGCTTGCCGTTGAGCTCGGGGAGAACCAGGCCGATGGCCTTGGCAGCGCCCGTGGTGTTCGGGACGATGTTCTCGGAGCAGGCGCGGGAGCGACGGAAGTTGCCCTTGCGCTGCGGGCCGTCGAGCGGCATCTGGTCGCCGGTGAAGGCGTGGATGGTGGTCATGATGCCGGACACGATGGGAGCGAAGTCGTTCAGACCCTTGGCCATCGGGGCGAGGCAGTTGGTGGTGCAGGAAGCAGCGGAGATGATGTTGTCCTCAGCGGTCAGCGTCTCATGGTTGACGTTGTACACGATGGTGGGCAGATCGCTGCCGGCCGGAGCGGAGATGACGACCTTCTTGGCGCCAGCGTTGATGTGGGCCTGAGCCTTAGCCTTGCTGGTGTAGAAGCCGGTGCACTCGAGAACGACGTCGACGTCGAGGTCGCCCCAAGGCAGGTTGTTGGCGTCGGCCTCCTTGTAGATCTTGATCTCCTTGCCGTCAACGGTGATGGAATCCTCGCCAGCAACGACCTCGTGATCGCGAGCGTAGTTGCCCTGCGTGGAGTCGTACTTCAGCAGGTAAGCGAGCATATCGGGAGAGGTGAGGTCGTTGATAGCGACGATCTCGGAGCCCTCATGACCGAACATCTGACGGAAAGCCAGACGACCGATGCGACCGAAGCCGTTAATAGCAACCTTTACTGCCATTGTGTCTCCTTTCGTAAGGCCCCCGCGAGCTACAGCGCCCGCCGTTGAGGCCCACAAACTAACCACTCGCCTAATATACCTTTTTTTTGACTTGAATTTCACGAGAATGCTCGAAATTGAAAATCAAATTTACGTTAAAACGTTTTAAAGAGTAAAACAGCAGTTCAATCCCTATATAAGCAGTTTCGCTCAACTACCTGTTTGCTTCAATAAGCTTTTCAAGCCTCAAAACTCGATGGTAGAGGGCCGACTTCGACAAGGGAGGGTCAGCCATCTCCCCCAGATCGCGCAGTGACAGATCAGGATAGCGCTCGCGCAGGTCGCAAAAGACCGCCAAGGCATCCGGAAGCGCATCGCGAAGGCCGCGCTGCTCGAGCTCATCGATAAGCGCAAGCTGATGTTGGGCAGCACCGGCGCTTCTGGTCTGGTTGGCGAGCTCGGCGTTCACGCGACGGTTCACATCGTTCTTAACCAACTTGACCGCGCGCGCCTCCTCAATCTCGGCAACGCTGCGCTTGGCGCCGACCAGCTTTAGAAGCTGCTCGATCTCCTCGGCGCTCTTAATGTAGACGGCAAAGGATCCGCGCCGCGCGTTAACGCGCGCATGGACCCCAATCTGCTCCAATAGATCGCAAAGCCCCCGGGCATACTGCTCGCCCTGCACCGCAATCTCCAAATGAAAATCGCCGCGTGGATCGGCCACGAAACCGCCGGCGATGAGCGCGCCGCGGATGTAGGCAAGCCTGCAGCAGGGACGGGCAACGATGTGCCGGGGAACACCAGCGACGAGCCCTCCCCTGCGGTCGAGAATGCCCAGCAGCACCAGAGCCTTGTCCAGGTCGGGCTGATCGGGCAGGGTAATGAGATAGTTACGGACCTTATGCAAGACCGATTTACGAACGGTGAATTCCGTTTTGAGCTTAAGGATGCGATGCGTCAGTGTGATCATCGTGCGCGCGACGGCACCCGTCTCGGTCGCGACCGTCAAACGATACCGCCCGGAGCCGGCCAGCGAAAGTGTACCGCTCACACGCGTCAGGGCGGCAAGCGTCGACAAATCGCAGTATTCGCATTCTGGTTCGCAGCGCGCAAGCTCGTCACGCACCTCAGCGGTAAACGACATGTAAACCTATGCCTTTGTGTTGGCACGCGACAGGTCACGGTGGGAGATGCTTACATGATACTGAGCACCCTCCAGGTAGCGGGCTGTGGCCTCGGCAATGGCGACGCTACGGTGCTGTCCGCCTGTGCAGCCGATGGCAATGGAAAGCTGCGGCTTGCCCTCTGCGATATAACCCGGCATGACCGTATCGAGCAGCTGGGTCCAGGCCTTCCAGAACTCCTGGGTCTTGGGGTGGTCCAAGACAAAATCGGAGACCTTCTTATCGAGACCGGTCATGGTGCGCATCTCGGGATCGTAGAACGGATTGGGCAAGAAGCGAACATCGATCATGATATCCGCCTCGACGGGCATGCCATGCTTAAAGCCAAACGAGAACACGTGGACGTCCATAAGCTGCTGGTCGGACAGCTCGGAAAAAGCCATGCGAAGCTTGTTACGTAAGGCAGAAGTGCGCAAGCGGCTCGTGTCGATAATCATATCCGCTCGATCGCGAACGCCCTGCAGCTGCAGACGTTCACGCTGAATAGCGTCGGCCGTGGTCTCCCCCGGCTTTGCAATGGGATGGCGGCGACGGTTTTCGCTATACCGGCGAATCAGCACCTCGTCAGACGCCTCGAGAAACACAATGTCGCAGCTCATCTCGCGCTCTTCCAGTGCGGCAACAGCATCGAGCAGTTCATCGAATAAGCCCTGGCTACGAAGGTCACAGGTGACGGCAAGGTGCCTGCCCACGCCTGTATTGATGCCAACGAGCTCTGCAAGCTGGGCAATCAGGCGCGGGGGCAGGTTATCGATACAAAAATAGCCCATGTCCTCAAACACATGCATGGCTTGCGTTCGGCCCGATCCGGACATTCCGGTGATGATAACGATATCGGGGATGCGCTCCGAGCGCTCCGCCGCATCCATGGCATCTCCCTTTTGCATGTGCGCCTCCTAAAATAAGCGCGGGACCCGGCCAGCGGATCCCGCGCGATCAATTGCCTTTATTGAGTATACCGCCCCATGCGGATACGAGGCCCGTCTTACGCCTCAAGCGCAGCCTTGAACCAACTTGTAATACTCGTGGGGTGCGTGATAGCGGTGCCGACGACAACGGCCCACGCGCCGGCGTCGATTGCAGCGCGAGCCTCCTCGGGCGTATGCACGCGACCCTCGCAAATGATGGGAAGGCCGGGGAATTCCTCGGTCGCCTGACGCAGGAGCGGCAGGTCGGGGCCATCGGCCATGGTGCAGTCGATGGCGGCGACACCGTGAGAGAGCGTGGTAGATACCAGGTCGAAGCCCATATCAACCGCACGGCGAATGTCCTCGATGGTGGCACAATCCGCCATCAGGAGCACACCCTCCTCGTGCAGCGGACGGAAGGTATCCTCGACCGTCTTGCCATCGGGGCGCGGACGATCGGTGGCGTCGATCGCCACGATATCGGCACCAGCAGCAACGCAGGCGCGGGCGTGACGCAGCGTCGGCGTGATGTAAACGCCCTCGTGTCCATCCTTCCATAGGCCAATAACAGGAACCTCACAGCGACCCTTAATGGCGGCAATGTCGGCAAGGCCCTGGCAGCGAATGGCGGCGGCGCCGCCGAGTTCGCAAGCGCGAGACATTTGAGCCATGGTCTCGGGCGTACGAAGCGGCTCGCCCATATACGCCTGAACGCTCACGACGAGCTTGCCCTTCAGGGACTGGATCAAAGGATCAACGGTCATGTTCGACTCAACCTTTCTCAAAACAGCCTTCTGAGACACCGCACCTTGACGTTCAAACCGTCGCTCGCGTACCGAAGTACGCTTCGCTCCTCTTTCACGTCAATCTGCGGCACCTCAGAAGGCGCACTTGGTTGTTATGTTTACTTCAACGATGCAAGAAGGTGTTCGGCGGCACCGATGAGCGGCGCGTCGCCCTCCAGAGAGCCGATGAGAATCGGCGTGTCCTGAAGCGGGTCGAGCGCCTGGCTGGCATAGCCCTCGTGCACCGAGTCCTTCCACGTCTGTGAACGCCAATC
>USBA01000120.1 GCA_900552735.1 uncultured Collinsella sp.
ACCGAATCATTTAGGAAATATATGGACTCCTAAAAAGTTCTAATACAATATAAGTCATCTATCTATAAACTGCTGATTCCTTGCAAAGGTATGGTTGATATGGTTGAAGCAAATAGCGTTATCCCCCTGTACAAACAGATTGTTCGTGCGCTTTCTGATTCTATCGCCAACGGCACGTACCGCCCGGGAGATAAGCTTCCGACCGAGGCGGAGCTCATCGAGCAATTTGGCGTGAGTCGAATAACGGTTCGCTCCGCAATTAAAGAAATGGAAGATGCTGGGCTTGTTGAGAGGGCCCGAGGCAAGGGCACGTTCGTTTCGTCGGACACACAGATGTATGCCGCGGACGACCGTGAGAGCTTTACCCATTCGTGCCAGCTTGCGGGAAAACAGGCGTCTACCAGGGTTCTCGCAATGGGCTGGGACTTCCCAAGCCTGCGAGACGCGAAGTTCCTGGGCGTAGACGATACCCAAAAGGTATTGCGTAGTCGTCGTCTGCGCCTTGTGGATGACAAGCCCACGATGCTGGAAACCAATAGCTATTCCGCTGAGCTTTCTTTTTTGGAGCATGAATCCCTCGAGGATTCGCTGATGGCGGTACTCGATCGCCAGGGGATCAAGATGGGCCCCAACACGCGTACGCTCGAGGTCTGCTATGCGAGCGAGCTCGAGGCGGCATACCTTAACGTGGAACTGGACTCTCCGCTGCTTCTGTTTGTCGATAGACGTTATGCTCCAAGCGGCGAGCCGCTTTTCATCTCCCGTCAGGTGTACTGCACCGAGCGACTGAAGTTCTATTTGTAAATTAGAGATAGATTAGTCTATTTACCGACCAATTGTTACCGTTCGCGGATTTGGAAAATAGACACACCACGTAGGGCAGATTGCTAATATACTTTGTTATGACAATATAGTACGTCCTATTGGTATTGGAGAACTATGAATAAGATATTGCTAGCGAGTCATGGTTATCTCGCCCAAGGCATGAAAAGCTCTCTGGAGATTCTGATGGGCACTAACGACCGAATCGAGTGCCTGTGCGCCTATATCGATGACGACACGAGGGATGTCGCAGCGCTTATCGATGCTTGGATGGAGACGAGGGACCCTGCCGACTCTTGGTTTGTCGTGACTGACATCTTTGGCGGCTCTGTAAACAACGAATTCATTCAGAGGCAGACTGCCGGATCGTTTACGTTGATCACCGGAATGAACTTGCCGCTGCTGGTGGAAATGGTTACACAGCTGGACTCCCTGGATGCGGACAAGGCCAAAGCCGCGGTCGAGGGGTCGCGTTCGTTTATTCAGCTTTGCGAGGCGGCGGACATGCTTGCCGATGTCGAAGAAGAAGAGTTCTAGCTCAAGCTTCAACGAATAATTCAACCCTGTCATTACCTTTTATTACGTGCGGAGATGATTACGATGATTAAGCTTACGAGGGTCGATTACCGATTGATTCACGGCCAGGTCGCCATGTCTTGGACGCATGCGCTGGATGTCGATTGCATCCTGTGTGCCAGCGATGCCGTGGCAAAAGACGACATGAGGAAGGCGGCCTTGAGGCTCGCCCGCCCCAGCGGCGTTAAACTCGTCATCAAGGATGTTGACGCTGCTATCGAGGCGCTCAACAGCGGCGTTACCGACAAGTATTCGCTGTTTATCATTGTCGAGACGATCGAGGATGCCTATCGCCTTGCTAAGGGTTGCAAAGACATCAAGGAGATCAATTTGGGCGGAACTCGAAAGTCTCCCGAGACCACGCTTCATCCGACCCCCGCGATCTTTGCGACCGAAACCGATGCCGAGCATATCCAAGAGCTTGTCAACGATGGCGTGGTTATCGAAATCCGTCAGGTCCCCAATGACTCAAAGGTACTTGCCAAGGACGTTTTCTAGCTGGAAACATGCCATTGTCTAGCATTTATTAACTAGGTCCTCCTTTCTTAAGCCCGTCGTTCATTTGATCGGCGGGCTTTTTATTAAAGAAAAATCAAAAAAATCTGAAATAGTTCTTGCATAGTTAGTTATATAAAGTATTATAACGTCATGGGATGAATGAAGGGTTCATCCAAGTGAGTTAGGAGTAAGGGATGTTCAATTTCGATGAGCCTCGTTACGAGAAGGTTGTGAGCGATGCCCTCGCTCTCCGTCCTCAGATTGAGGCCGCCGTGGACAAGGTCTGCGAGCAGGGTTATTCCAACATCTTCTTCATCGGCTGCGGCGGCACCTGGGCCCACACGCTCCCGATGAAGTACTGGGTCGAGACCACCACGGCCGACGTCGACGTCCACTGCGAGATCGCCGCCGAGTTCCTCGCGTGCCCGCCCAAGGCCTTCAACAAGGACTCGGTCTGCGTCTTCTCCACCCGCACCGGCACCACCCCCGAGATCATCGAGGCCGCCAAGTTCTGCCAGGAGCAGGGCGCCCGCACGCTGATGTACGTCTCCAACGACAACACCCCGGCCACCGAGTACGCCGACTACAAGTTCTTCAGCTTCGCCGAGGACGACGTCCTGTGCGAGGCCATCTACACCTACCAGATCACGCTGGTCGCCCGCTTCCTCAAGAACGCCGGCGCCTTCCCCAAGTACGACACCTTCATGGAGGAGTTCGGCAACATCGCCCCGTACCTCATCAAGGCCAAGGACGCCCAGGACGAGCGCTGCGCCGCCATGGCCGAGGACTTCAAGGACACCGACTACCACATGGTGATCGGCTCCGGCATGCTCTGGGGCGAGGCCTACGACTACGCCATGTGCATCCTCGAGGAGATGCAGTGGATCAAGACCAAGTCCATCCACGCCGCCGAGTTCTTCCACGGCACCATCGAGCTGTGCGAGGAGGGCACGAGCCTCATCATGCTCTACGGCGAGGACGACACCCGTAAGCTCATGGACCGCGTGGACAACTTCACCCACATGCTCGCTGACGAGAAGGGCGTCCATGTCCGCGTGAACAAGTTCGACACCGCCGAGGTCGAGCTGCCGTTCAGCGACCCCGAGTTCCGCAAGATCGTCTCCCCGATGGTCACCTACACCATCACCGAGCGCCTGAGCTGCCATCTCGAGCACGTCCGTAACCACCCGCTCACCACGCGTCGTTACTATCACCAGATGAACTACTAATCCTCTCAAATTGCTGCGGTTGTCTGCAGGCGAGCTGCGCAGAATGCCTCGCCTGCAGACCTGTTTCTGGGGTTGATCGAAATGGTTGTCCAGTATCTTCTAGTTGCACTGGTCGCATTTATTGCGTCCATGGACGAGCAATTATTTGGCATTACGATGCTTGGTCGTCCGCTGTTTACGAGCCTGTTTGTCGGCTTGATCCTTGGCGATGTCCAGCAGGGCGTTATCGTCGGCGCTGCTTTGGAGTCCATGTTCATGGGCGCCATCATGGTCGGTGCGGCGGTTCCTCCCGAGGTCTATGCCTCCGGCGTGCTTGGCTGCGCGTTTGCCGTCATTACGGGTACGGGCACGGCAACTGCCGTCGCACTCGCCCTTCCCGTCTCCGTCTTCCTTCAGGTGTGGCGCAACTTCTGCTACGCCGTTCCGGGTGCCTTTGCCTGCAAGAAGATTGAGACCGCTCTGGCAAATCGTGATCTTGCCAAGGCGAATCTGTACCATCTGACCATCGTGCCGCTGTCGATTGGCATTCCGTCTGCACTGCTGGTGTTTTGCTCGCTGTTCTTTGGTGCCGACCTCATCAACAACGCGCTTAACGCTATTCCGCAGTTTGTGATGGACGGCCTCAACGTTGCGTCCGGCGTCATGGTCTGCATCGGCTTCGCTCTTCTTATCAGGACCATGGGCGACAACAAGCTTCTTCCCTGGCTGTTCCTGGGATTCATTATGGTCATCTACCTCAAGATGGACGTTGTCGGTGTTGCCGCTGCCGCTATCTGCGTCGCGCTGCTCCTGGCCTTCCGCGAGGGCTCGGCCGGTCCGCAGGCGGTTGCCGAGGATGAAGAGGAGGACTTCTAATGGCTACCCAGAACACCGATCTCAAAGAGGCCAAGAAGGACGCGATTATGACTCCCGATATGTATCGGAGCATGTTCCTTCGCCAGTTTACGAGCCAGTGCTCGCAGTCGTACGACAAGATGATGGCAATGGGCTTCATGTACACCATTCAGAAGCCCCTGCGAAAGATCTATCCCAACGACGACGATTACTATGCGGCGCTCGATCGCCATACCGAGTTCTTCAACATCACGCCTCATGTGCTTCCGTTTGTAGCCGGCCTAACGGTTTCGATGGAAGAGCAGGCGGCTGCCGATAAGAACTTTGACACGTCCTCGATTAACGCCATGAAGGTCGGCCTCATGGGACCGCTTTCCGGCATCGGCGATTCGTTCTACTGGGGTACGTTCCGCGTGGTCGCCGCCGGCATTGGTATCGGCATCGCTTCGACGGGCAACCCGCTCGGCCCCATCGTGTACGCGCTCATCTACTCCGTGATTAACTTTGCAACGCGTATCGTCGCCGCCCATCTGGGATACGACCTGGGAACCAAGTTCCTGCAGCAGTCCGAAGAGAACAACCTTATGTCTCGCATGACGCATGCTGCCGGTGTCCTCGGAATGACCGTTATCGGCGCCATGATTGCGGCACAGGTCTCACTGTCCACTGCTTTGACCTTTGATGTGGGTGGTTCGGAGATTGTCCTGCAGGATCTGTTCGATTCGATCTTCCCCGGTCTGCTGCCCTTGCTGGCAACGTTCGCTTGCGTTGCCCTCTATAAAAAGGGTGTCAAGACCATTTGGATTATTATTGGCATCTTCGCGATCTGCATCATCGGAACGGGCTTGGGAGTGTTCGCGGCGGCGTAATGTTGACCGCTATGCTCGCTCGTTGGATAACTAACTGACCGTTTGAAAACGGGGTTCGGCGTAAGGCCGGCCCCGTTTTTTGTTTGAGGGATTTTCCGACCGTCCAAAATCCACGCTCATCCGCCGCCCGCACATCTCTCATATCTCATTCGTCTCTAATACGAGAGATAACAGAAAGATGAGAGATAAATATGAGAGATAACAATGCTGCAAAGAGACAGGCAACCATGGTATTGTCTCAATATAGATTGTTTTACCAGCGAAAACATGTTTAAATGAAACAGATGACAGACATCTTATCTTTCATCTCTCACTTATCTCTAATATGAGAGATAGCAATAAGATGAGAGATAATTACGAGAGATAACTGAGAGGCGAAGGAAATCTATTCGCGGCATTCTCCGCCGGGCCGAGCGAAAGGACATGCAGATGAACGAAAACGAGCTGGCCGGTTTGCTCGAGTCTTTAAAGCGAATGGGTTCGGATGACCTTAGCGTCGAAGTAAAAGAGAGCGCCACAACGCTTTCCCGCGACGTATGGGAAACGGTCAGCGCTTTCGCAAACACCGCCGGCGGCATCATCGTACTCGGAGTGAGCGAGCGCGCGGGTTTTGTCCCAGTTGCAAACTTTGAGACCGAGAAAGTGCTCAACCAATTCGTGGCGGGCATGGGCGATGCCGGCGGTCGCGGAAAGCTGGCCAATCCGCCCAAATACACCATTGAGCGCGTGGAGCTCCAGGGCACCGTGGTTCTGGTCATCACGATTGAGGAGCTCGACCCGTCGAGCAAGCCTTGCTATGTCATAGAGCGGGGCGCTCAAGGTGGCAGCTACAAACGCATCGATGACAAAGATGTCCCGCTTTCGTCGACCGAGGTTTTGGCACTGTCGTCATATGAACGGACGAGTCCTAGCGATCGCGATGCGGTGCCCGGCACGAGTGTGGGCGATCTCGACGAGTCGCTGGTCGACCGCACGATAGAGCGTGCCTATTCGTTGACGCCTCGAGCGATGCGCGGTGCGGCGGACAAGAAGACAAAGATGGAGCGTCTGAATTTCCTCGACTTCCAGGGCAATGTTACCAAGGCCGGCCTCCTTGCCGCGGGCGTTTACCCTCAGCAGTTCTATCCTAAGCTCTTCATTGATGTGGCTGTCCATGCAGGAACTCAAAAGAGCGCTGCGGGACCGCTAAGATTTATGGACCGTACGATCTGCGAGGGAAC
>USBA01000121.1 GCA_900552735.1 uncultured Collinsella sp.
GCGCGGAGCATGCCGGAAGAGAGCGCGCAGAGCGGCCGCCCATCCGTCTGCCGCCGGGTCAGTTCGGGCGCGGCGGCCATGCTCAGGCTGCACGTGACGAACGAGGGCATAAACAAAATGGGCTTGAGCATGCCGTGAAACACGCCGAGGCTGGCCATCGCTTCCGCGGAGGAAAGGCCGAAGAGCCGCAGGCGCGCGGGAATGAGCGTCGCGTTCACCGTCTGCATCAGCGCGGAGACGAGGCGCATGCCCGTCAGCGGCAGGGAAAGGGCGAGCAGCTCGCGAAAAATCGGCCTTCGAGCACCCGCGCCCTTGGCGAAGAGCACGAGCCGCGCGCCGAGCAGCAGCATCAAAATCAGTCCGGCGGTTTCGCCCGCGAGCGTCGCGGCGACTTTTTGGGCGGTACCGTGCAGGTGATTCCTCACGTCACCAATGCCATTAAGGACAAGTTCCGCCGCATTGAAGAGCAGACCGGCTCCGATGTAGTCATCACCGAGCTGGGCGGCACGATCGGCGACATCGAGTCCCAACCGTTTGTCGAGGCCATCCGTCAGTACCGCAAGGAGGCCGGCCCCGAGAACGTCTGCTACATCCACGTGTCGCTCGTTCCCTATATCGCCGCCGCCCACGAGGTCAAGACCAAGCCCACGCAGCACTCCGTCAAGGAGCTGCGCAGCTTTGGTATCCAGCCCGACATTATTGTGCTGCGCTCCGATCACCATATTGATGACGCTATCCGCGGCAAGATCGCGAGTTTCTGCGACGTCGACACCGACTGTGTCTTTACCAACGAGGATTGCGCGAGCATTTACGACGTGCCGCAGCTGCTCGCGGAGCAGGACTTTGACCTGCGCATTTGCGAGCGCCTTGGCCTCGATCCGCGCGAGCGCGATATGAGCGCATGGAATGAGTTCCTGCGCAAGCAAAACCATGCCAACCATCACGCCGATAAGGTTAAGGTTGCCGTCGTGGGAAAGTACACCCAGCTTCCCGATGCATATCTGTCGGTTATCGAGGCCCTGCATCACGCGGGCGTTTTCTACGATCGTCACGTAGATGTGCAGCTGGTCGATGGTGAGAGCCTCGATGCCGAAAACGTCAATGAGGTTCTGGGCGACGCATCGGGCATCCTGGTTCCCGGCGGCTTTGGCAAGCGCGCCCTGGAGGGCAAGATCCTTGCTGCCGAGTTTGCTCGCGAGCACAAGATTCCGTATCTGGGCATTTGCCTGGGTATGCAGGTTGCCGTGTGCGAGTTCGCCCGCAACGTTGTCGGCCTTGCCGGTGCCAGCTCCTCCGAGTTTGATCCGGACGGTCCGTTTAGCGTAATCGACCTGATGAGCTCGCAGGAGGACGTGACCGAGAAGGGCGGCACCATGCGCCTGGGCGCCTATCCGTGCAAGCTCGCTGCCGATACCCTCGCGCGTGAGGCGTATGGCGAGGAGCTTGTCTACGAGCGCCACCGTCACCGTTTTGAGTTCAACAATGCCTTCCGCGATCAGCTCGAGGACGCCGGTCTTGTCATCTCGGGCCTTTCACCCGACGAGCGTCTGGTCGAGATGGTCGAGCTGCCGCGCGACGTGCACCCGTGGTACGTGGCCACTCAGGCCCACCCCGAGTTCAAGAGCCGCCCCACCAATCCTCAGCCGCTGTTCCGTGAGTTCGTGCGCGCCTCGATTGGCCAGCATGAGGGTGTCGATCGCCTACAGGTGACGCCCATGAATCGTGCGACGGACTAAGGTTGCCGTCGAACAGGGAACATATCGAAGAAGCTCCTTCGTCGCTCGCTGTGGCGGCGGGGGAGTTTCTTGATTACCTTGCAGTCGAGCGGGGTTTGGCGCGCAACACGATTGCCGCCTATCGCCGAGACTTGACGACCTACTGTGCCTATCTGGAGCGGACGGGCATTGCATCCTTTGAGGACGTGAGCCGGCGGGTCGTCGAGGACTTTATCGCCGATCGGCGCGACGGGGGCTATTCCGATGCCTCGGTGGAGCGCGCGCTCGCGGCCGTCAAAGGTCTGCATGCCTTTCTGGTGCGCGATGGGGCCGTGGCCCAAAATCCCACGGCGGCATTGCGCTTGCCAAAAAAGGCCGAGCGCCTGCCGGAGTGCCTTTCGGTGGAGGATGTTTCAGCGCTGCTTGACCAGGATTTTCCCGATGGAGAGATGGGCCTGCGCGATCGCGCCATCTTGGAAGTGCTGTATGGGTGCGGCCTGCGCGTGAGCGAGCTGGTGGGGCTCGATGTGAGTGATATCCATGTCGATGACGGCTTTGTGCTGGTTCGCGGCAAGGGCTCCAAGGAGCGTCTGGCCCCTTTGGTGGGAAGTGCGGCGCGTGCCCTGACACGCTATATATGTGATGGGCGCCGACTTCTGGCGGCTCATGCTCGTGGGACAGAGACGCCGGCGGTCTTTTTAAACAAGAACGGCGGGCGTCTGTCGCGTCAGGGTGTTCACGTCATATGCGAGCGCTACGGACGCCAGGTGGGGTTGGTGGGACTCCATCCGCACACGTTGCGCCACTCCTTTGCCACCCATATGCTCGCGGGCGGCGCGGACCTTCGCGTGCTGCAGGAGATCTTGGGACACGCCGATATATCGACAACGCAGGTCTACACGCATGTCGATCGTACGCAGCTGACTGAGGTTTACCTGGCGGCCCACCCGCTGGCACATCGCTAATACGCTGCTGAGCTGCGATTACATGCTATCCGAGGACGGACCCCCGATTGCTGGAACGTGCTGTTGCGCACGTTTTGGCAATCGGGGGGGTCCGTCCCATTTTGCGCCACCGGCCAATGGCACGGCGGGGTGCACATGCCGCGCGTGGGAGAGTTTGGGGGCGATGTGAACGGCATGTAAAGGGACATAAAAATCGCCTCAAGGTCAACTTGAAGGTTGAGGTTGAAAGGCGGGGTGCTACAGGTGGCATCCCGCCTTTGCGTTAAACACAACATATTGTGTTTTCGAACATATGCTCGGGGGTGGCGCCCAATAGTTAGGGGGTGGAGTAGTGGGGTGGGGTGGGGGAAGGAGTGGGGAAAGGTGTTGAAAAATGGGGCGGTTCCCCATATTATTAATGACGTCGACAGGCGGGGTGGTTCCCCGCGTACGTGCCATCTGAGTAACCGAGGGGAGGGCGCACATGGGAATGACTGGTGCATACGAGCGCAATCTCGATGCAAAAGGTCGTCTATCCCTGCCTGCACCCCTTCGCGAGGAGCTTGGAGAGCACGTTCGCGTGTTTAAAGCCCTGGATGTCGATGCTCTGTACGTGTTCTCTGCCGAGGCCTTCGATAAGTGGGTCGAAGGACTCTTCGCGGGTCGTGAGGGCCATGAGGGTTTTAACCCGCGTGACATTAACGACCAGAAGCTCATGAGGGCGATCAACAAGCGCACCACGTCGATGGATGTGGACAGCGCGGGTCGTATCGGTCTTTCTGAGTCTCTCCGCAAGCAGGCGAACCTCGACCGCGAGGTCACGGTTGTGGGCAACTACGACCACCTTGAGGTTTGGGACCGCGCTACGGCCGATGAGGACGATGATGACGAGGCCCTGCTGGACCTCTTCTTCTCGTAAGGGCAAGGCACGAGTAACGGATGGAGCGTGGGATCTTGACACAAGAATATCGGCATGAACCTGTCATGCTCGGCGAAGTGCTTGAGTCGCTGCAGCTAAAGAGCGGCTCCGTCGTCTGCGACTGCACCCTTGGCGGTGCCGGTCATTCGGTAAAGATGGCCGCGCAGGTGGGGGAGACGGGCCTTTTGCTCGGCGTCGATCAGGACGACATGGCCCTCGAGGCCGCTGGTGCCCGTCTGGACCGCGAGGTTCCCGGCGTCCCGCACCAGCTGCTGAAGGGCAACTTCGGCGACTTGGACGAGCTGCTTTGCTCGGCCGAGGTGCCCGGGGTCGATGGCTTCCTGTTTGACTTGGGCGTTTCGTCACCGCAACTCGATATCCCTGGCAGGGGCTTTTCGTATAACGAAGATGCCCCATTGGACATGCGGATGGATCCGGGTAACAACACCCTAAACGCAGCTGAGGTCATCAACACCTATAACGAACACGACCTCGCCCGGATTCTACGCGTCTACGGCGAAGAGAAGTTCGCCTCGCAGATTGCGCGCGAGATTGTGCGCCGTCGCGAGCAAGAACCGATCGAAACTACAGGCCAATTTGTCGAGATCATCAAGGCTGGCATTCCGGCTGCCGCTCGTCGGCATGGTGGGCACCCGGCCAAGAAGAGCTTCCAGGCCATTCGCATCGAGGTCAACCACGAGCTCGATGTGCTCGAGAGGGGGCTTGATGCCGCCACCAGGTGGCTCAACCCGGGCGGACGCATCTGCGTCATCTCGTATCACTCGCTCGAGGACCGTATCGTAAAGAACCACTTTAAGGAGATGAGCCAGGGGTGCACGTGCCCGCCGGAGATTCCGGTGTGCGTGTGTGGCAACGTGCCGATACTCAAGGTCATCACCCGCAAACCCTTGGTTGCCCAGCCTGATGAGGTTGAGCGCAACCCTCGGGCGAGATCAGCCAAAATCCGCGTGGCGCAGCGTCTGTAGGCGCGACCGCGCGATATTGGACCTCCCGCTCGCACCATAAACGAAGCTTAAACACACTACCAACGTACTCGGGATGGGAGGCGGCATATCATGGGCTACAACACTTCAAGCGCAGCACTCGCCTATGATATGAACGCCATGCCCGCCTATCGTGAGACGCCGCAGGCCCCCGTTGCTCCCCGTGAGCAGCGCACGCCGCGCTTTGATGTCTACACGGGCGCGGGCCGTCAGGCAAACCAGGCGGTAAGCCCGGTTTTCATGAGCGTTCTTAAAACGTTTTGCATCATTGCGGCTATCTTCATGACGATTGGTGTCGCCCGCGTGGCGCTTGCCGGCGTCACGGCCCAGGTGCTCAACAGCAACGCCGAGCTTACCAACACGCTCGAAAAGGCGACCGATGAGAGCTCCGATCTGGAGGTCATGCATTCGGTCTATGGTGCCGACACGCGTATTCGCGATCTTGCGGGCGCCTATGGCATGGTGGAGCCCAGCGAGAGCGTTACGCTTGACTTTTCGCAGGATGCAGCCGCGGGCGCTAGCTCGACTGCGGCCGCTCAGTAAATAAGACGGTAGCTGAGTATGACAAATGACTATCGCCGCGGTTCCGACGGGGACCACGGGTCTGGACGTCCCTCCTCGCGGGGACGTTCTGGTTATCAAGGAACGGGTCGGCCATCTTACAACGCGGGGCCGTCCTATGGCAACGACCCTGCGTCGCGTCTTCGTGGCTCGGGCGGACCTCGGGTACGCAATACGGGCGCGCGCAAGGGGTCGTCGTCTGAATGGGTTACGGGAACGCCGCTGCCTCGCCGCGATGTCGTTATGGGCTGTATCGGGGTTGGCCTTGCCGCGGGCGTCTTCCGTCTTGCCGAATACCAGATCGTGAATGCTGACAAGCTGCGCGAGCGCGCGGACGCGCGTCGCCTGCTCTCACAGACGCTCTATGCCAAACGTGGCACTATCTACGACCGCAACGGCAACGTGCTGACGTCGTCGGTCGAATGCCGCAATGTCGCCGTGAACCCTCAGCTTGTCGAGGACGTCGACAAGACGGTCTCGGCGCTGGTCAAGGCTACCGGTATCGATAAAAAGACCTGCCGCAAGCTGGTGCTGTCTGATGGTTCCTGGGTGTATATCAAGCGCCAGGTCGACGAGGATGACGCTGCCGCCCTGGAAAAGAAGAATCTACCCGGCGTGCTCTTTGAGCAGGCGATGAAGCGGGTTTACCCGTATGGAAACCTGGCTTCTCAGCTGCTGGGCGTCGTGAACGTGGACAACGCTGGCCTGACGGGACTCGAAAAACAATACGATGAGCTTCTGACCGGAACGAATGGCTCTCTTGTGCGCGAGCGCGCAAGAGATGGCGGCTACATCGCGGGCGGTGCCTATAAAAAGGTTGCCGCGATCGATGGCGTGGATATCGTGACGACGATCGACGTCAACATTCAGCGCGCCGCGGAAGATGCCTTGGCCGA
>USBA01000122.1 GCA_900552735.1 uncultured Collinsella sp.
ATCGCTATGTAACGCGGCCTACTCGACCGCATCGACCGTTGCCGCCACATTGCCGTCTGCCATGCGCACGCGGATGGCGTCGCCGGGCTTAAAGGTCTTGGCGGTCGTAGCCACCCCATCATCGCTGTACGCGATGGAATAGCCACGGGCAAGCACCTTGAGCGGCGACAGGGCATCGAGCGACGCGGCAGCTCGGCCTAAGTCGGACGCAGGCTTGCTGAGCATCGTGCGCCCCTGATGCTCCAGACGGGAGCTCGCAAGTGTGAGCGCATGGCGCTTGCCATCGAGCCCCGAGGTGCTTGCAACCAGACGCTCGGGCAGGCGCTCAAAGTTGGAGCGGAATGTCCCGACCGAGCGTGCTATGGCGCCCGACAGGCGATCGGCAGTCAGCGCAAGCTCAGACTCGCGACGCTCGACCATAAATGTGGGGTCGTTGAGGCACGGGCGGCATGCGGCGGCATCGAGCGCATCGCCCAGACGGGCCGTATAGGTATCCCAGGCGCGGCGACCGCGCTGATCGAGCATCTCCAGGTCGACCTGGGCCGACCCTACCATCGATGCCATCGCGGCACCCAGACGCTGATGGCGCGCCTCGAGCACATCGGCCAGCTCCGTCATAGCCGGCGCCACCGATTCGGCCGCCGCCGTGGGCGTGGAGGCGCGGCGGTCGCTCACCATGTCGCAGATCGAGGTATCGGGCTCATGGCCAATACCGGTCACCACGGGCACAGGACAAGCCGCCACCGCGCGGGCAAGCTCCTCGTCATTAAAGGTCATGAGGTCCTCAAAGGAGCCGCCGCCGCGCACCAGCAAAATACAGTCGGGCGCCGGCGTAATGGAAGCGGCGCGGCGCAAGCCCTCGATGAGCTCGGCCGGCGCACCCTCGCCTTGAACCTTGGCGCCCACGCAGACGAGCTCGACGAGCGGGTTGCGACGACGCAACGTGCGCTTGACGTCGTCGATTACGGCACCCGAAAGCGAGGTGACGACCGCCACGCGGGAGCAGAACACCGGGATGCGGCGCTTGCGCGCTTCGTCCATCAGGCCCTCGCGGCGTAGCTTTTCGGCCAGTTGCGCCACTTGTTGACGCAGCAGACCCTCCCCCGCCAACGAAAACGAGCGGGCAACAAAGCTCATGCGACCCGTGGGCTTATAGAGATTGAAGCTGCCCTTAAAGCTCACCTGCATGCCATCGCGCAGATCGAAGGTGCGCTTGAGATAGGCGCCCTTCCAGATAATGCAGTCGACGGCGGCCGAGTCGTCCTTGATCTGGAAATAGCAGTGGCCGCTTCGGGCGTTAGGACCACGAAAACCCGTGACCTCGCCCAGAACGCTCAGCTGCGGAATGGCATCGAGCGCACCGGCAGCGATCTCTACCGCCTGGCTCACGCTGAGCTCCTTGCGCTCCTGCTCGTCCGAACCGTCGAACTCGGCGGAAACGGCATTGCCGGTTAGATTCCAGCCTGCCACGCAGCCCCCCCTTCGTCATCGTGCACAAGGGCTCCGGCCCCGTGCAAATTTAAGTCCAACTCATAGTACAGCGCCGCAGGGACACAAACCCCCACGGCGCCTGCCTGTCCCACTTGTTATCGGTTGGAGCTTCTGTTGTAGCGAGCCATAAGGTAGAGCAGCTGAATGATCGAAGTGAGTGCTGCGGCCACATAGGTAAGCGCGGCTGCCGTCAGCACCTTCTTGGCGCCGTTGACCTGCTTGGAACTCATACCCGACTGCTCGATGTACGCCACAGCACGTCGGCTGGCATCAATCTCGACCGGCAGCGTAACCAACTGGAACAGCACACTAAACGAGAAGAAGATCAATGCGAGGGTCGTGAGCCCGGCGATGTTCATAAACAGGCCCAAGAGCAACACGATGGTCCAGGTGTTCTGGGTAAAGTTGACGACCGGGACCAGGGCGGTGCGAACCTTCATCATGGCGTAACCGCTCTGACGCTGGGCGGCATGACCCGCCTCGTGGCAGGCCACGGCAACGCTTGCGACCGATCCGCCCGAACGGTTAGCGTCCGAGAGATACAGGTTGTTATCCTGCGGGTTGTAATGGTCGGTGAGCTCGCCGGCAACCCCCTTGATACCCACGGCGTTGCAACCGTTGGCGTCGAGCATGCGGCGAGCAACCGCAGCGCCCGTATCGCCGTCCGAGCGCACCTTGGACCACGTCTTGTACGTCGAGTTGATATAGCTCTGCGCCGCAAGACCAAGCACCGTACAAACAAGGACAACCAGCAGGTACAGCGGGTCGATGCCAAAGCCGTAACCATAGTAATAGGGCATGCGAATTCCTCCGAATCGAATTACACGTTGGAGGCATTCTACCCACTCAGCTGGCAAGCAAATCAGCATCGATGTTTTGGCACCGTCAGCGAAAACGGTCGAAAGCGAGCAAGGTGACGTGAAAGAGAAGCGACGCGTACTTTGGTACGCGAGCGACGATTGAACGTCAGATTGCCGCTCTCGGCCGTTTGCAGCGTCGAGCTGTTAGGCGGTTTGGTAAAACCGCGTAACTATATACCTACAGGAGCTCGATTTTGCCGTCCTTCACGGTGAGTCCCATATTGCCCGAGAGCAAATCGTCCAGGCGCGAGCCCACAAGCTCAAAACGCCAACCTTCGCGCAAACGGCTTTGCTCAGGATGCTCAATGTAGTCGGCCAGGTCATCGCGCGAGGCAATGACCGAGGTCGCCACGCCCGAGCGCTCGGCAACCAGGCGGATGAGCGCGTACATGAGATCCGTCACGCTCTCAAGCTCCGGCGAAATCTGGCGATGCCCGCGCACCATGAGCGGCAGGCGATCGTGCGGACAGCTTGCGCCGCGCTTGATGGCCATCAACGCGCCATCCACGTCGCGCTCCCCCAGCTGGTCGGTACCGCGGATGCTACGGAACTCCTCGACACGCACGGGATTGCGCTTAACCAGGGCCAGCAGCGTATCGTCGGACATGACCCACTTGCGCGGGATGTTGCGACGCTCGGCGCGGTCCTCGCGCCAAGCGGCAAGCTCGCGCGCAATGCCCAGCTGATGGCGGCTACACGAGTTGATGCGTTTGACCTTGCGGAATGCCTCATGGCGGTCGGCGCGGTAGTGCGACTCGTCGGCCAAAGGACGCAACTCGTCGAGCACCCAGTCCACGCGGCCCAGCTCACGCAGGCGGCTCATCATCTCGGTATAGGCGACGATTAAGTACTTGACGTCATCGATCGCGTACTCGATCTGCTTATCGCTCAGCGGGCGGCGCGACCAATCGGTCAGCGACTCGGTCTTGGGCAGTGATACGCCGCAGAACGTCTGAACGAGCGCACCATACGAAATCTGCTGGCGCTCGCCCAAAAAGGCGGCGGCAACCTGCGTGTCAAAAATCGGTCGCGGCAGTGCGCCCACGGTATGGAGCATAACTTCCATGTCCTGTGAGCAAGCATGGAATACCTTGACCACGCCCTCGTCGGCCATAAGCTCGGCAAGCGGCGACAGGTCGTCGATCACCAGCGGATCGACAGCGACACTCTCGGCGGGGGTGGCAATCTGGACCAGGCACAGGCGCGGATGAAACGTGCGCTCGCGCAAAAACTCGGTATCGACGGCAATCGCGTCGAACTCGCGGGCGCGCTGGCAAAAGTCGACCAGAGCCTGATGTGTGGAAATGTACATATCAACCCATCGAATAAGGTTAGGCCCGAAAAACACGGGTAGGATATCGGCATTGCTCTACAACTATACTCGGTTAGTCACAGAACGGGAACGTAAGTATGCGCTGCCTTATCATCCACAACCCGGCATCGGGCCCCAGCTCAGATGAAATCTACGCGTTCACGCACGCCCTCGCGCAGGGCGGCGACGAGGTCGTGATGCGTTTTATCGGCGATGGCATGGAGCCCGAAGACGCCGTGGCGGACGTGCGCGAGTTTGATCGCGTGGTTGTCTCGGGCGGCGACGGCACCGTCTCCAACGTGCTCGACCAGATGCGCGGGTGCGGTGTCCCCACGCTTGTCTTCCCCTCCGGCACGGCCTGCCTGTTCTTTAACAACATCGGCAATGCCCCCGAGGCGGCGGCACTCGCCAAGGCTTGCCGCGACGGCCGCACGGTCAAAGTGGACATGGGTGAGCTCTTTTGGCTCGACGAGAACGGCAACGAGAAGCGCCACGGCTTTATCATCATCGCCGGCTCGGGCTTCGACGCCGAGATCATGATGAAGGCCGCTCCCACCAAAAACGACATTGGCGAGATCGCCTACTTCCTCTCCGCGCTCGCCACGCCCAACCCCACGGTGGCGCACTTTACCATTGAGCACGACGGCATTGTCGAGGAGCTCGACGGCATCTGCTGCATGGCAGGCAATACCTCGGTCATCCAAAACGACATCAACCTGTTCCCCAACTGCCGCATGGACGACGGCATGGTCGACATCGTCGTTATTGAGCCCGTGCGCACGATGCAGCTGCTCCCCACGGTAATTACCGCCGCGCTCGACCCCGCTGGCAAAGTGCTCGGCCGTCCGCAGTTTAAGATCATCCAGACCAAGGAAGCCAAGATCACCTGCACGCCATCGCTGGGTATGCAGTTCGATGGAGAGATCATCTCCAGCAACTCCGGCGTCTTTGGCGCTCGCGCGCTGCCGCAATGTCTCGACCTCATCGTCGACGATTTTTCACCGCTCGGAAAATAGGAGGACCCCATGAACGACAATCCCCTGATTGGCTTTATCGTCATCGTCTTGGCCATGCTCGTTGGTTACGCCATCAATGTGATCCACCGTCGAAAGAAGTAAATCCACATTGATATGATATTCATCCAGTTATCGACTCTCCCGTTGTTTATGCAAATCCTAAACAGCGGGAGAGTTTTCTTTTTGAGCATTGTCTGGCGCTTTATTCAGCTACAGTAAATGCAGGGTGCCTTTATTTAACTAAAGCAATAAAATGAGTATTATTATCCGCTCATCGTATATTTCTTCACGCTCATCGAGTAAAAGCTGTTGTCGAATGAATACTCTTTACACTTCCTTTAGGCTAGTAGATGTATTTATTAGCTGAAACTCCGTACGGTTTCGCGGGGTTTCAACAGTTGGGAGGGATCATGAGGTTTACTCATCCTGTCAACACGCTCAAGAAGCTCGGCTGCGGCCTTGCATTTGGAGCAGCGGCCATTATGGCCATGCCGACTTCGGCGCTCGCTTGCACCCAGATCTACATGGGCAGCCAGCTCACGGCAGACGGCAACACGTACTACGGACGCTCCGAGGACTTCGGCCCGCGCTACATCAAGCACTTTGGCATCGAGCCCGCACACAAGGACGGCAGCAAGTACACCTCGGTCGAGTCCGGCTTTGAGTACAAGTCCAAGGGCGCAACCTACCGCTACACCTTCGTTCGCGACAACCCCTCTCAGTGGGAAGATCGTTACGACGCATATTCCGAGGCTGGCATCAACGAAAAGGGCGTTTCCTGCTCTGCCACGCTGAGCACCTCCTATAACGAGAAGGCAGAGGAAGCCGACCCCGTCACCGAGGAGACCGGCATCGGCGAGTACAACTACGCCAGCGTCATTCTGGGCGAGAGTGCCACGGCCCGCGAGGGTGTCGAGCTCCTCGGCAGCTTGATTGACGAGCAGGGCGTCTGCTCCAACGACCAGATCATCATTGCCGACAACAACGAGACCTGGCTGTTTGCAGCGCTTTCCGGCCATCAGTGGATCGCCATGAGACTCACCGACGATATCGCCTCGCTCAATCCCAACATCGGCAACCTCACCTATGACGTCGACCTCGACGACACCGAGAACTGCCTCCACTCCGAGGGCATCGAGTCCATGCCTAAGGAGAAGGGCTTTGCCGAGTACACCGACGGCAAATTCGACGTCGCCAAGACCTACGGCGAGGAAATCAGCGAGGCCGGTATGCACCAGTGGTCACGCTATATCCAGGGTCGCGATTACTTCATGGCCCCGCTGGCTGAGGGCACTGATTACGAAATCGTGAAGGA
>USBA01000123.1 GCA_900552735.1 uncultured Collinsella sp.
GGGGGGGGGGGGCGCCCCCCCCCCCCCCCCGCCCCCCCGCCCCCCCCGCCCCCCCCCCCCCCCCCCCCCCCCCCCCCCCCCCCCCCGGGTCTGCGGTGACTCGGTTGCACCGTGTGCTGCCGAAGGGGCTTTGCGCGATGACTAGGGCTGAATAGAAAATGAATGTGGGCTCTGTCGTTCGAATGAACGACAGAGCCCACATTAATATTTCAGCCAACGTACGTCATGGCAATTCCCGGTAGGTCGCAGGGCGCTTCGCGGGCGGGCCAGGCTTTATCTGAACGACTTTGCGAAGCAACCGGAGTGAAGATAAAGCCTGGCCCGCCCGCGAAGCGCCACAAAGACCGCAGGGACGGGAGCAGCTATACTACTCTCAGTAGTTAAGGGTCGCGGATTGGCCGCGTCACCGCTCTCAACGGGAGGTCTTTGTTTATGGCAGATCAAAAGCCGGTTGTCGGGATCATCATGGGTTCCAAGTCCGATCTGGGCGTTATGGAAGGTTGCACCGCCGAGCTCGAGGCGCTTGGTGTGCCCTATGAGCTTGTCATTGCGAGCGCACACCGCACGCCGGCGAAGGTCCACGAGTGGGCTTCGACTGCCGCCGATCGCGGTATCAAAGTGATTATCGCCGCCGCCGGCAAGGCTGCTCACCTGGGCGGTGTCGTGGCTGCGTTTACGCCGCTGCCGGTCATCGGCGTGCCTATGAAGACGAGTGACCTGGGCGGTATGGATTCGCTGCTGTCGATGGTGCAGATGCCTTCGGGCGTGCCCGTGGCCTGCGTTGCCATCAACGGCGCCAAGAACGCCGCCATCTACGCCGCGCAGATTCTAGGCGCTTGCGGCCCCGAGTACCGCAAGGTTATCGAGAAGATGAAGCAGGAGATGGCCGACGCCTAGGCGTTCCGCCGTTTCACCGCAGTATAAGGAGAGCCATGTCTGACTATCAGGGAAAACGATTCAAGGCTTCTCAGATCCCCGATCCGTCGAAGCTGAGTGCTGCCCATGGGGCACAGCAGGGTCGGACATCCTCTCCTCAGCAGCCGCGCGCGCCGCGCCCCGTGACGCCGGCGACGCATCGTCGACAGGACGCGCCAGCCGCATATCGACCTTCATCTTATAGCAACGCTAAGAAGCCGCCCCGGTCTTCATCGCATGCCGCGCCGTCGGATTACACCGAGCCGCCGCGCAAAAAGCGCCGCTCCATTATTCCCATTCTGCTCATCATCATCGGTATCGGCCTGATTGTTGCCGCCGCTGCCATCTTTATCAATGCGCAGATCGGTTACAAGCAGGCGAGCGAGTCGTACCAAAAGATCGAAGAGCAATATGCGCCCGCTAAGGACGCCAGCGGCGTGCCGGTTATCGACTTTAATGCCCTTGCCCAGACAAATCCCGAGGTCGTCGGTTGGATTTACGCACCGGGCACCAACATTAACTATCCAGTAGTGCAGGCTACTGATAACTCCAAGTACCTCAACACGTTGTTCGATGGCACGTCCAACGCATCGGGTGCTATCTTCTTGGATTACGAGGACAATGCGCCCGGCATGGTGGATCAGCAGACTACGATCTATGGTCACCACATGAACGACGGATCGATGTTCAATGTGATCTCGGACACGACCGATCAGGCGACGTTCGACAGCATAGAGTACGTGTATTACATCACGCGCGACGCCACCTATAAGCTGCGTCCGCTGGCGACCAAGGTGGTCGAGGACACGTATGCCAAGGCGCGCATACCCAATTTTGAGGGCGACGACGGGCTCAAGAACTACCTGTCCGAGATGCTCGACGGTGCCTCTGCCGTGGCGAGCGATGCCACCGATCGTGCTGCTTCGGCAACCAAGGTCGTAACGCTTGTGACCTGTCGTTCGTTATCGCTGAGCAACACGCGTGCTGTCATGGTGCTCACGCCGGTCGAGGAATAAGTTGTTCGAGAGTAGCTAAAAAAGCCCCGTTCCAAATTGGCTACTCGACGACGGTAAGGGAGAAATGATGCTCGAGAATGGCAAAATGATGCCTTCGGTTGATGCTTGGCTGCGCGAGGCCAAGGCCGATTCGTCGGCACCTGCGTGCGGTATGTATCTGACACATAACGGTGTGGTGCGCGCGACGCCCAAGGCCGAGGCGCGCGGTGTCGAGACCGATGGCGTGGCGCCGGGCCACAAGGTGGGCGGCATGGTGTTTGGCTACGACGCCAGCAAGGTGCAGGCTGCTATCGAGGCCACGCGCGCGATGCCGGGTATCGGCTATGTGCGCGTGTGGCTGGCAAGCGGCGAGCTTGCCGTAGGTGACGACATCATGCTCGTGCTCATTGGCGGAGACATTCGCCCGCATGTGGTCGATGCGCTGCAGTCGCTCGTCGGCACCATCAAGAACGAGTGCGTGAGCGAGGTCGAGCGCGAGGCGTAAGGCCTCGTCGGCAATCCGAGTCTGTCTATAGCGAAAGCCCGCCGGCAGTTCATGTAGATCTGCCAGCGGGCTTTGATGTGTTGGAGCTATTTTGCTCTGGCGTTTGCTACACGCGTGTGGCGTCCTTGGGGCTCATGGTCATACTCTGAAAACGGTTCTCCATATATTCGTTATCGAAATGCTTGTCATAGAACTGTGCGACGGGAATATTTCGAACGGTTCCGTTGACGCGCTGATACCAATAGTCGAGCGATTGCAACGTCATGACGCCGTCGATCAACATGACGGCGGTCAGGATGACGGTAGCAGAGTAGCGGCGTTTCCATGGAATCATATTGATGAGCTTAAGCAGGCGCGGCAGCAAGACCTTGATCCAGATGAGGCCACCCAGGCCCCACATGCAGGCAAACGGCGTGCATGTGCGTCCCCCGGTCAATACCGCGATGGGATCGGGCATGCCGAATAGCCTAATGTGTGAATAGCTCCACGACACCACGCCAAATGAGGTCTGCATAAACCAGCCTACAAACACCTCGAAAGCGCCGCCGATCAGGGCACTTACCAGGAAAATGATCAGAGGATTCTTTTTATAGAAGCGGTTGAGCGCCATGGTCATGAGCACCGCGCCAAATCCGTAGATGGGGCTAAAGGGGCCAAATAGCATACCGGCACGGTCCTGATAGACGCCGGGATCGACGACGACCATATGCCAGACTTCCTCGAGAATGAGACCTAACACGCTGCAGACGAAGAATACCCAGAACAGGTTGAAGTAGTTGAGCTTGATGTAGCCCTCGCCGGTTTCGTCGCGGCCGAGCATCCCCTCGGCGGCGGCATCGCGGTCGAGCATCTCTTGCAGACGGCGCTGCAGTTCGCGCTCCTGGCGTAGCGTGGGGTCGACGGTGGCCGACAGCGCAATGAGGATGACAAGCTGGACGGCGGGGCGCAGCAGGAAGGGTCCGATGCCCTGGAGCATCACGTCAACTAAAAGCTCCACGACGGTAAATGCGATGAGGACGTAAGACAGGCGGGCGGCATTGCGCCGCTGGTCCTTGATGAGGTCCAGGCCAAAGACGATCAAGATGATCGCGCTTGCCGCCGAGAGCATAATGCCGGCGACGATAAGGCCAACCGCGACCAGGGTGTTATCACCGAGCTTAGCGGCGACGTTGCCGTTAATGAGTGCGGTGATGACCTGCCACATAAAGACGGCGACTGACGGGAGCGTGCCCACGCCAGATAGGGTGCACAGGACTGCGTAGACCTTGATGATAAGGGGGATCTTCTTGGCCTCCGTGGTGCTGGGGACACTGGGGTCGAGTTGATTTCGATCCATACGCTACCTTTCTCGTCTTGTAGTAGCCTACAAGGATACGCCGACGACCAGCTAAAAGACAGGACGAACGTCCCAATTGCAACAATGTAGCCCCTAGCGCGGGCGAGACACGGCGCACGGGAAGTCTTCGAGGCCGTTGCCCCTGAGAGTGGACTACCCAATAAAATGTTTGGTCGCAAAACGGATAATAAGCTCGGTGGGCTTTTAAAAAGCGCTGCTCATGCACTGGGGAGCGCGTCATACCGTGCGTATAATAAGGCGGGTAACGCCAAAATACGAGGCTCTGAGGGGATGCCATGTCTCAAGAAACCATCCGCGCGGCCGAGCGTGCCGCGGGACAGGTGAACGCCATGTCGACGTATGATCCGGACTCTGACCAGCTGCATGAGGAATGCGGCGTTTTTGGTGTCTGGGCGCCCGATCGCGACGTGGCTCGACTGACGTACTTTGGCCTGCGTGCACTGCAGCATCGCGGCCAAGAATCGGCGGGAATCGCCGTTGGTGACGGCGGTACGGTTATGGTCCGCAAGGATCTGGGCCTGCTCGACCGCGTGTTCTCCAATGCCGACCTGTCGACGCTCTCCGGTCAGCTGGCCGTGGGCCACGTGCGCTACGGCACCGCCGGCGCCAAGAGCTGGGAAGCCTCTCAGCCGCACCTCTCTACCATCAATAGCGTCATTATCGCGCTCGCGCACAACGGCACCCTCGTCAACACCGACGAGCTGCGTCGTCAGCTGATCGAGCTGGGCGTACCGTTCCTCTCCAACTCGGATTCCGAGGTCGCGACCAAACTCATCGGCTACTTTACTCAGCGTACTGGCCATCTGCGCGAGGGCATTCGCAAGACCATGGAGCTCGTGCGCGGCGGCTACGCCATGACGCTAATCAACGAGCAGGCGCTCTACGCATTCCGCGATCCGCACGGCATTCGCCCGCTCGTGCTGGGCAAGCTGGTGGATGAGGGCCTGGACCAGGCCGATGCCGCATCCGTTTCGCAGCTGCCGTCGCAGGACGGCGCCGCGACGGTCGACGCCACCACCCATGTCACGCGCGCCGGCGGCTGGGTCGTTGCCTCCGAGACCTGCGCGCTCGATATCGTGGGCGCCGAGTACGTCCGCGACGTCCGTCCCGGTGAGATTTTGCGCATCAGCGCCGAGGGCCTTGTGTCCGAGCAGGGCGTGCCTGCCGCCGAAGAGCCTGCTAACTGCATTTTTGAGCAGGTCTACTTTGCTCGCCCCGATTCCATCATGAACGGCAAGAGCGTCTACGCCTGCCGTTATGACATGGGTCGTCAGCTGGCACATGAGGAGCCCGTCGAGGCCGACCTGGTCATCGGCGTGCCCGACTCCGGCCTGCCGCCCGCGGAGGGCTATTCGCACGAGAGTGGCATTCCCTTTGGCGAGGGCCTCATCAAGAACCGCTATGTGGGCCGTACGTTTATCGAGCCTACGCAGGAGCTGCGTGCCATGGGCGTGCGTATGAAGCTCAACCCGCTGCGTGACAACATCGAGGGCAAGCGCCTGGTCGTCATCGACGACTCCATCGTGCGCGGCACCACCATGGTGCAGCTCGTCAAGATGCTGCGCAACGCCGGCGCCAAGGAGATTCATATCCGCATCAACTCGCCCGAGGTCATCTGGCCGTGCTTCTACGGTATCGATACCGACGTGCAGTCGCAGCTTATCAGCGCCAACAAGACGGTCGACGAGATTTGCGAGTATATCGGCGCCGATTCGCTGGCCTTCCTTTCGGTCGAGGGCCTGCTTAAGGTCATGCCCAAGGGCGGTTACTGCGATGCGTGCTTTACCGGCCGCTACCCCGTGGCGATTCCCGAGAGCTTTGGCCGCGACAAGTTCATGGAGGGCTTTAAGCCCCGCAACCTGGACAGGCCGCTGCACTTTGATGACGACGCCGTGGTCGAGAAATACGACGATCGCAGCTGGGAAGAGGAACACGGCGAGGCCTAAAACCTGCCATGTAGGGACAGGTTTATTTTGGCAGGTTTTATCTGCTGTTTTGTTGATACTACGGCGCGCGCCGCTGCGGTGTGCGCCGATATGAACGCAACTATGAGCACCGTTTGGCGCACGCGCGGCGCCACGGTAGTGGGAGAGGAAGGCTCAGATGAGCGACAGCAAACATGTGACGTATGAGGATGCCGGCGTCGATACCGCCGAGGGCGGCCGCGCCGTCGACGCTATTAAGCAAATGGTTAAGGACACCAACCGTCC
>USBA01000124.1 GCA_900552735.1 uncultured Collinsella sp.
TACCCGTGGAGTACAGCAGCGCACCGGCGCCCAAGAACAGCTCGCCCTTAAACATCGCGTGGTTAAACGTGTGGTAGAGGGCGGCCATCAGAGCCAGGACGGCGATGCCGACCGAGTTGAGCGCCATGGCGGCCATGGAGGCGCCGACGCCGAGCAGGATGATGCCGATGTTCTCGACGGAGTGATAGGCCAGCAGGCGCTTGATGTCATGCTCCTGCAGGGCGAAGGCCACGCCGAGGACCGACGAGATCGCACCGAAGACCATGACCATAAGGCCCCACCAGACCTGAACGCCCGAGGCGGAGAGCAGGTCGAGGCCCACCTTGAGGATGCCGAAGATACCGATCTTGATCATGCCGCCGGACATGAGGGCGGACACGTTGGACGGCGCCTCGGGGTGCGCCTGGGGCAGCCAGGAGTGCAGCGGGATGATACCGGCCTTTGCGCCGAATCCGAAGAACGCGAGGACGAAGCACGCGGAGGAGACGGCGGGTCCAAAGTCATGCGTACGGAAATCACTGAAGCTGAAGGAACCGCCCACGCCGTTGGTCATGAGCAGGAAGCTCGCCATGATAAGGACAAAGCCCACGTGCGCGATGACGAAGTAGAGCCAACCGCCCCTAATGGAGTTCTTGTTCTCCTCGATAACGACAAGGAAGTAGCTCGTAAGGGACATAAGCTCAAAGGCGACCAGGAACCAGAACACGTTGTCGGCGGTGATGACGAGCATCATCGAGGCGACGAAGGTGTTCATGAAGAAACCGGCGCGCCCGACCTTGCCCGGGTACTCATCGAAGTAGGACAGACCGTAGATGAAGCCCGCAAAGGCGAGGATTGAGATGAGGACCACGATCAGGCCCGCAAGGCCGTTGAGCAAGAGCTCGAGACGGGCGAACGGGAAAAAGAAGACCGTGTTGAGGGACGAAACGTCGCCAAGCACGGCCTCGAGGCCCGCGATGAACGACAGCACGGCCGCGACGGCGCCGATCAGGCAGCCGGCGGTCTTGGCGGCGTTGTCGGCCTTAATCAGCAGAACCGAGGCGAGCGCACCGATGCACGAGACGGCAAGCGATGCGATAAACAGCGTCATGCTATCCATTGTTTACGCTCCCTTCTGCTTTCTCGGACAGGCCCTGGGCCACAGCGGTAACATCGATGGCCGGACCGTTTTCGATCGAGCGCAGGCGCTTGGCCTCGTCGAGCTCGCGATCGGCCGCGCCGCCCATGACGGTCAGCGCCTTGGTGGGGCACGCCGCCACACAATGCGGGCCGTCCGGATCGAATGCGCACAGGTCGCACTTGACAGCGCAGGTGTACTGACCAGGAGCCCACGTAAGCAGGCTGCTCAGGGACTTAGGATACGAAGGCGTCGGGTCGCACATGCCTGCGACACCGGCGATAGACGTGCCATCGGGATGGATGGCTCCGAAGGGGCACGCGATGGCGCACAGCCTGCACCCGATGCACTCCTGCTCCTTGACGTGGATGCGATCGCCATCGTGCTCGATGGCATTCACCGGGCAAACCTCGGCACAGGGGGCACCCTCGCAATGGTGGCAGGCAAGGGCGGCCGAAATACCGCCGGTCTTCACGAGCGCCAAGCGCGGCGTATCCTGAAGACCCTGCATCCGGTGGGCGTCGGCACAGGCGGACTGGCATGTTCCGCAGCCGATGCACCTCTCCGGATTGATGTCGATGAAGCGGTTCATCCCCACTTCCTTTCAAAATAACGGGCCGGGCTCCCGAACGTACGGGACGCCCGGCCCAAATAGCCAACGAGAACGGGACTACACGATTTGGTTCACGTGCGTCTCGTCGTCGAACTTGGCGGCGCCGGGCTCAACATCCTGGGGAGCGGCTGCGTCCACCAGAGCCTGTTTGAGCTCGGTGTACTGACGCTCCACCTCGCCCTCGGCCCACACCTGGTCGGCGATGGCGTCGACCTGGCAGGCAGAGAACTTGTCCTCGGGCGTGTGCGAGACCGGGTCGACCTTGTGCATGGTCAGCTCGTTGCACTTGCCGATCCACCACTGGTAGGTCATGTAGACCGTGCCCTTGTTGATACGGTCGGACACGTCCGCGCGGCTGTAAACCTGGCCGCGGCGGCTGTGAATCGAGACGATGTCGCCGTTCTTGATGCCGCGGGCCTTCGCGTCCGCGGGATTCATGCGAACGAAGCCGGGCTCGTCGGCAAGCAGTGCCAGCGTCTTGCAGTTGCCGGTCATCGAACGGCAGCTGTAGTGGCCGACCTCGCGGACGGTGCAAAGGATGAGCGGGTACTCATCGTCGGGAAGCTCGGAGGGCGCCTCCCAGTCGTGCGCCATCAGGTTGGCGCGGCCGTCCTTGGTGGTGAACTTGCCACCAGCGAACATGTCGGGCGTACCGTGGTCGTTCACATCGGTGCTCTTGACGGGCCACTGGGCGTAGCCGCCCTCGGGAGCCATCTTCTCGTAGGTCGCGCCCACAAAGTTGGGGCACAGACTAATGCACTCGTTCCAGATCTGCTCGGTGTTGTCGTAGTGCATGGGATAGCCCATGCGCGTGGACAGGTCCGCGAAGATCTCCCAGTCGTGACGGCACTCGCCCTTGGGCGGAACAGCCGCGTCAAAGTGCTGGAAGCTACGGTCGGATGCAGTAAAGACACCCTCGTGCTCGCCCCAAGAGGTAGCGGGCAGGATGACATCGGCGAGCATGGTCGTCTGCGTCATAAAGATGTCCTGGCAAATGAACAGATCCAGCTCGGAGAGCGTCTTGCGCATACCGGCCGAATCGGGCTCGGTTTGCACCGGGTCCTCGCCGTAGTTGTAGAAGCAATGCACCTTGCCCTCGTCGACCAGGTGGCCCAGGTCGGTAAGCTTGTAGCCCTCCTCGAGCGGGAGCTTTTCCTCGGGCACGCCCCAAGCCTTGGCAAACTTGGCACGCACTGCCGGGTCGGTGACCTTCTGGTAGCCAGGGTACAGGTTGGGCAGCATGCCCATATCGCAGGAGCCCTGGACGTTATTCTGACCGCGCACGGGCGCGAGGCCGGAATTGGGTTTGCCGATCTGGCCGGCAACGCAGGCGATGGAGGCGATGGTGTGAACCGTCTTCAGGTTCTGCTTCTGCTGGCATACGCCCATGCCCCAGCCAATGATGGCAGAGGGCTTCGCCGTGGCGTACATCTCGGCAGCTTGGTGGATCAACGCGGGCTCGACACCCGTGATGTCCTGTACGGATTCGGGAGTGTAGTTCTTGATGGTCTCCCACCACTCGTCAAAGCCGTTCGTATGCTCGGCGACGAATTCCTTGTCGTAGAGGCCATCGTTGACCAAGCAGTTGGCAAAGGCGTTGAGGAACGCGACATTGCAACCGTTCTTGATCGGAAGGTAGAGATCGGCGATACGCGCGGTTTCGATATGGCGCGGGTCGGCGACGATGATCTTGCAACCCTTTTCTTTGGCTCGCACGATACGCCTTGCGACGATGGGGTGCGAATCGGCAGGGTTATAGCCGAAGAGGAAAATGCAGCCCGCATCCTCCATACCGGGGATGGAGCATGACATGCAACCTGAACCAACCGTGTCCATCAGACCGAGGACAGTAGGGCCGTGTCAAGTACGGGCGCAGTTGTCCACGCTGTGGGTGCCGATGCACGCACGCGTAAACTTCTGCATGACGTAGTTCGCCTCATTGCCGCCGCCTCGCGAAGAGCCGGTGGTCATGACAGCGTTAGGACCATATTCGTCAATTATGGCCTGCATCTTAGATGCGGTGAAATCCAGTGCCTCGTCCCAGCTTACGCGCTCAAGATCCGCGCCCTTAGTGCGGCGGATCATCGGGTGCAGTACGCGAGGAGTCAAGATCTTGGTGTCGTTGATGAAGTCGTAGCCGCTCATGCCCTTAAGGCACAGCTCGCTCTGGTTGGTGATGCCGTTGAGCGGTTCGGTACCCACGACCTGGCCGTTTTGGACCAAGAGGTTAAACTGGCAACCGGCGCCGCAGTACGGGCAAATCACTTTATGCTTCTCCATGACACCCTCCTTCCTTTCTCTGCTACCGATTACTCGGTACTTATTTGACAATCATTGGGCCTGTCGCCCGACGCTTACGCCTCGTTTTCGATGGTGGCGCGGGCACGCTCGGCAGTCAGTTCTGCCAGGCGCTCCTCGTCTACCAGGGTGAGGCCCTTGGTCGGGCACGCCTCGGCACACGCCGGACCGCCGGGACGGTCCACGCACAGGTCGCACTTGAGCACGAAGCTCTTGGTCTGCGAACCCACACGCACGTCGCCCATCAAGACGGGGACCTGCGTGGTAGCCACGCTCACGGCGCCAAAGGGGCAGGCCATGACGCAGCTCTTGCAGCCGATGCAGTTGTCCTCGTTGACGCCGATACGATGGTTCTTAGGATCAAAGAACAAGGCGCCCGTAGGGCAGGCCTTGGCGCACGGAGCATCCTCGCAGTGGTGACATGCCACCGGCGCGGAAATCTCGTAGGTGCGCGTTACGCGCAAGCGAGGTGCGGCGATGTTGCCGGGAATATCGTGTGCCTCGATGCACGCCGCCATACAGGTTTGGCACCCAATGCAGCGTGAAGAATCAGCCACGACTCGTTTATTGCCCATGTTGTTCACTCCCTCCTGAATCCCTTGCCGGAGAGACCCTGTCGACATTGACCCAAGCCGCCCGTGGCCTGGCATCGACGAATCGAATGCATGCGGCGAAACATGCACTCGGTAGAGTTTCTCCAACGATATACAGGTTAAATATACGCAGTTGCAGGGGGCAAACTTGAGCATAGGCCCTGCAATACGGGTGTATTGCAGGGGTTTTGGCAGGTTGGAATTATTCTCTAGAAGCTATAAAGGTGAGTGTATTACATGCGTACATCCAGGGGAGATTTCACGCTCGTTTATAAAGGATGTAATACGTTTGATATATATTTCGCGCTCATTAACTTGAGTGCAATAAAGTAGTGGTTATAAGATTGGTTATTATCAGCTAATGCTGTATTTGACCATTCAAATTGCACGCTCATTAAGGGAGGCCAGTGATGTCATCGACTCAAAAACGAGCCATCCTGCAGGTGCGCATTCGCGAGGAAGACAAGCAGCATGCCGAGCGTCTCTACGACGCTATGGGCACATCGCTCGCCGAGGCTGTCCGTCTATTTGTCGCGCAGAGCATTTTGATGCGCAAGCTCCCCTTTCAGCCGGTCGCCGTGCGTTCAAAGGACGGCACCGCCGCCTATGGATCGCTCAAAGCATATGGTGACCCCAATCGCCGCGCCGAGGAGCGCAATGCCTGGATTGAATACCTTGCCACAGAAAGTGACGATTCGATTTTGGGCCCCGAGGAAGTAGATATCCATGAGTAGCACCATCATCGACGAGACCGTCATCCTGCGCTACCTGCTTGACGACGACGAAGTTCTGTCACCGCGCGCCGCCAAGGTCATCGCCACGCGCACCGCTCGCGTCTACCCCGAAATCATCACACGCGTCGTGGTCACGCTGCGCGACGTCTATAAGGTTCCCCGCGTTGAGATTGCTGCGGCCTTGAAAAGGCTGCTCGATGACGTCATGGTCGACGAGCCCACCGTTGTCGCCCTTGCCGTCAAACTCTTTGGCAAGACCCATATGGACTTTACCGACTGCCTCCTCGCAGCCCGAACCGCCATCTACAACGATGATGTCGTGAGCTTTGGCAAGCCCATCATCCAAGGCATGATCGATTACCGTCGCAAGCGCCAAACCGCTGCCGAAGTCCGCGACCGTGCCGCCGAAGCCCGCGACCGCGCCGCCGAAGCCCGCAGCCGAAGCACCGACTCCACCATCGACAAGCTCCGCCACCGCCCCCGCAGCTAACCCCATCCCCTCCTAAGTTGCGGGGGGGGGGTTTGGGGGGTTTTGAGGGTTTATATAGGCGACAGACGCGGTTTTGAGAACAAAAATATTTGGTGGGGGGGGGGGGGGGGGGGGGGGGGATGGTGGAGCCACAA
>USBA01000125.1 GCA_900552735.1 uncultured Collinsella sp.
TAAAGCCGTTTGGCCCCACCCGCATAGCGGGTGGTTTCTGATGCGGCGCGCTGCGCGCCCCGCTCAGGCTAAAGCCCGTAAAAGCAAAGGGGCCCGCATCCGATGGGATACGGGCCCCTGGCTATAAGGCGCGATGCGTTAACAGCAGCGACTACTTGCGATGCGCGCGATAGAACTCGATAAGCGCTTGAGTCGAAGCGTCTTGCTCGGCCTTGGCGGCGTCGTCGTGGAAGGCAGGGGTGATCTGCTTGGCAAGCTGCTTGCCCAGCTCGACGCCCCACTGGTCGTAGGAGTCGATGCCCCAGACCGTGCCCTCGACAAACACGATGTGCTCGTACAGGGCGATGAGCTCGCCGAGCGCAAACGGGGTCAGCGTGTCGCCGAAGATCGAGGTCGTCGGGCGGTTGCCCTCAAAGCAACGGGCCGGGACGATCTGTTCGGGCGTGCCCTCGGCACGAACCTCGTCGGCTGTCTTGCCAAAGGCGAGTGCCTTGGTCTGGGCTAGGAAGTTGCCCAGGAACAGCTCGTGCACGTCCTGACCGCTATCGGTCGCAGGGTTGGCGGTATTGGCGAAGGCGATGAAGTCGGCCGGAACCACCACAGTGCCCTGGTGCAGCAGCTGGTAGAAGGCGTGCTGACCGTTGGTGCCGGGCTCGCCCCAGAAGATCTCACCGGTATCGGAGGTCACAGCGCTGCCGTCCCAGCGGACGTGCTTGCCGTTAGACTCCATGGTGAGCTGCTGCAGGTAAGCCGGGAAGCGGTGCAGATACTGGCAGTACGGAAGCACGGCGTGGCTCTTGGAGCCGAAGAAGTTGACGTACCAGACATTGAACAGGCCCATCAGCGCGACGGCATTGTTCTCGAGCGGCGTATTGCAGAAGTACTCGTCGATGGCGTGGAAGCCCTCGAGGAACTGCTGGAAACGCTCGGGGCCGAGCACGACGATCAGCGACAGGCCCACGGCGGAGTCGACGGAGTAGCGGCCGCCGACCCAATTCCAGAAACCAAAGGCGTTAGCGGGGTCGATGCCGAAGGCCTCGACCTTCTCGAGTGCGGTGGAAACGGCGACGAAGTGCTTGGCCACGGCCTCGGCGTTCTGCTCATCGGAGCCATCGATGGCGCCCTGAGCCTTGAGCTGCTCGAGCATCCAGGTCTTGACCTCGCGGGCGTTGGTGAGGGTCTCGAGCGTGGTGAAAGTCTTGGAAACGATGATCACGAGCGTGGTCTCGGGATCGAGGCCCTTGAGCTTCTCTGCCTGATCGTTGGGGTCAATGTTGGAGATGTAACGGCAGTCGATACCGGCGTCGGCGTAGGGACGCAGGGCCTCGTAGGCCATGACCGGGCCCAGGTCGGAGCCACCGATGCCGATGGACACCAGGTGCTCGATCTTTTTGCCGGTAACACCCTTCCACTCACCGGAGCGCACGCGCTCGGCGAAGGCATACATGCGGTCGAGGACCTCGTGCACGTCGGCGACGACATCCTGGCCGTCAACGATGAGCTGGCCCTTCTCGCTTGCCGGGCGGCGCAGCGCGGTGTGCAGGACGGCGCGGTCCTCGGTGGTGTTGATGTGCTCGCCGGAGAACATGGCGTCGCGGCGCTCCTCGAGCTTCACCTCGCGGGCAAGATCGCACAGCAGCTTGACGGTCTCATCAGTCACCAGGTTCTTCGACAGATCGAAGTGCAGGTCACCGGCGTCAAAGCTCATCTTGTTCACGCGGTCGGCGTCAGCAGCGAACCAGGCCTTGAGGTCGATACCTTCGGCCTCGAGCTTCTCCTGATGAGCCTCGAGCGCCTTCCAAGCGGCAGTCGACGTAGCATCGATAGGTGCGGCAACAGTTGCCATAGAGTCCTCCTCAGCATACGGGCGCACGCCTCCATGCGCCCGGACATTCAGATGACACTATTCTAGCGCAGGTCAAGACTATAATCAGCGAGCGTTGCCAATCGGCCCCCAAACGGCAACCGACCAAAAAGGGACAGGTTTATTTTGGCAGGTCAAACGCTTTACCAACCAAAAATAACCCATCCCTTTATGCCAAATACTAGGCCGCGGCGCACACGCTGCCGAGCAACTCACGCAGAGGAGACCCAATGCCCTCCAGCAGTTCGGGCGCGATGATGGCAAAAACGGGAACCTCGCCGACGCCCACGACAGCAGGCACCTTGCCCTCCGAGACAATGCATCCATAAGGGACAAAACCGTCTTCGCCGGCATCGAGCGCCGCCATGCGACGCGCGAGTTCGCGCGCAAAGCCGGCAGTATCGGCATCGCCAATCGCTAGGACAAAGTCCACGCCTTCGTCGGTCGCCAGGGCCACGGCTTCGTCGATCAGCTCGTCTCCCCCGTCGCCCTCAACCGAGCCGCAGCGGAAAAGCACGCGCTCGAGCAGAGCTCGATCAAGCGAGCCGAGTGCCGCCGAGACAAGCTCATCACGCGTGTGCTTGTCGCCTCCCAGCACGACCAGTGCCTTAGTGCCGCCATAGTGGGCAACCAATCGCCCGCACCAGCGAGCCACATCCCCATCCGCAACCAAGCGTGTCGGCATACCAAACCCATAATTGACCATCTTTCCCACAACCCTTCCGTGCGTATAGGCGGTATCGATTGTTAGGCTCATGCTACAAAGCAAGGTTTTCCGAGCTGTTTCGCACTCTTTAGAGCTGCGTTAAAAACCCGATGCAGCCGCACGACCATACCTACCAAAAAGGGACAGGTTTTGACGATGTCCGGACGAGCGGGTATTATCGAACAAGTATTCGATAAGAACATGTGTTTGATGGGAGGACGCGTGGGACACGAGCGTCACACCTATATCTGCATCGACCTCAAGACGTTCTACGCCAGCGTCGAGTGCGTCGACCGCGGGCTCGACCCGCTCACCACCAACCTGGTCGTTGCCGACGAATCGCGCGGGCGCACGACCATCTGCCTTGCCATCACACAGGCCATGAAAGACCTCGGAATCCATAACCGCTGTCGCCTGTTCGAGATTCCCGACGGTATCGACTACATCAAGGCCGTACCGCGCATGCAGCACTACATGGAGGTGTCGGCGCAAATCTACGGTATCTATCTGGAATTCGTCAGCCCACAGGACGTGCACGTCTACTCCATCGACGAATGCTTTATCGACGTGACGCCCTATCTGGACCTCTATCACACCGACGCTGAAGGCTTCGCCTGCATGTTGCGCGACGAGGTCCTGGCGCGCACCGGCATCACGGCAACGGTTGGCATCGGCCCCAACCTATTCCAGGCCAAGGTGGCACTCGACATTACCGCCAAGCACGTACCCAGCCGCATCGGCATACTCGATGACGAGACCTTTCGCAAGGAGATCTGGCCCCATCGCCCCATCACCGACATCTGGGGCATTGGGCCCGGCGTGGCAGCACGACTCGAAAAATACGGCGTCTACGATCTGATGGGCGTCGCGGCGCTCGACGAAAACCTGCTCTACGACGAGCTCGGCGTCAATGCCGAGTATCTTATCGACCACGCCTTTGGGCGCGAGCCGACAACTATCTCCGATATTCAGGCCTATCGCCCGCAGGCAACCTCAACTACCACAGGACAGGTGCTCTCGAAAGGCTATGCCTATGAACAGGCCTACACCGTCTTGCGCGAGATGGTCGACAACGCTGTGCTGGACTTAGTCGATAAGCACGTGGTGTGCAACAGCATCTCGCTCTTTGTAGGCTACGCGAGCGAGCGCGCCGACATACGCCGCCTCGACGCCAGCGGCACAGCACAATATGTAGACGGATGCGGGCATTTGCGTTCGAGCACGTCGAGCATCGAACCCGCCGCAACCGACGGCCCCGAGCTCGCGCCCCGCGCGCCCAAGCCCGTCCAACGCGACGACGAACGCCGACGTTTGGTGCGAGAGGCACAGGCGATTGACGGCATCTTTGTGGGCGAACACGGCGGCAAGCCGCGTGGTGGCTATGCCGCGCTCTTTGCGCACTCCAACGCCTCGCGCAAGCTGCCCGAGCGCACTAACTCGTTTAAGAAGATCATGGGCTATTTTGATGAGCTCTGGGCGCAGACTGTCGATCCCAAACGACCGGTCAAGCGCATCAACCTGGGATTTGGCAACCTCATGCCCGAGGAATTTACCACTATCGACCTGTTCAGCGATGTTAAGGCCGATGAGCGCGAGCGCGACCTGGCGCGCGCCGTCCTGGCCGTGAAGGGCAAGTACGGCAAGAACGCGCTCGTCAAGGGATTAAGCTTCACCGCCGGCGCCACCGCACGCGAACGCAACGATCAGGTAGGAGGACATCGTGCCTAAGTCCCAACAACAGCCGATGCGGCCACCGACGCCTTTTGAACGTCTAGCGGACCCCGAGGGAAGACGTCGATCCGCCGACCCCAAGCTCACCGCCAACGGCGCCGTCCGCGCCGGCCGTGCCGCGCAGTTTATGCCCTTTGCCGCCCTCACGGGATACTACGAGCTCGTGCGCAAACAAGAGATCACTGTTGAGCCCAAATGCGAACTCACGGAAGAAAAAGCCCTCGAGCTTTCAAAAAAGCTCGAGGGCCTCAAACGCGGCGACCTGGTGCGCGTCACCTATTACGATATGTACGGCTATCGTAGCCGCACGGGCATTCTCGACGAAGTGTTACCCGCATTCAAGCTGCTCAAACTCAGGGATATCGCCATCAACTTCGACGATATCCAAGGCATCGAGCTGCGTGGTCGAGCCTAGCAACGAGAACGCTTGCGCAAGACGAGAGCAATGCCAAGCACTGCGGCAGCTGCAACCAGCAATCCCAAGACCAGCGTGAGGGTCGAGTCGCCAGCGTGAGGCAGCGAGCCGTCCTTCGGAGTCTTCTTAGTGGTCGTCGAAACGGTCATCGCGGTGCTGCTCGACTGGTCGTTGCCCCCCGTCTGGCTGCCACCAGGCTGATTGCCGCCACCCGGCTGCGAAGGATCGGTGGGTTTCGTCGGATCCGGAGTACCGGGATCAATCGGATTCTCCGAATTCTCCTTGCGCTGGATCCAAACCTGGCAACCATAGAACGGGTTGGCGGTACCAAGGCACAGACCCTGGTTGGTCACCGCAAAGGTGCGCAGACCATGGTTATACGGATCGTTAAAGCCGTTAGTCGTCAGCGTCGTAAAGTTCACGCCGTCCTCGGTCACATACATATCAAAGCCGCGCTCGGCATCGCGCAGGTAGTACATGCACGTAAGGACACTCTGCAACTTCTTGAGGTTCTCCGCACTCAGCAGCTTATCGAGCGCATCCTGAATATCACCCGGCAGCTCGGTGCCATAGGCATCCTCGTACTGCTGCTTCAGGCTCTCATAGCTATCGAGCATGTCCTGATACTGATCGGCAAAGGACTTGAAGTACGCAATCTCGCCATCGATCTTCTGGACATAAGCGGCATCGTCCTCAACGTCCTGGGACATCGTCGCGGCCTGATCGCAAAGGTCGCCCGCGGCATCCTCCAGCGCATCGCTCAGATCGCCAAAGCCCTTAGCAACCTCGGTCTTCTCGTCATCGACCTCGACGGCCTCAGCCTTCTCGTCATCGACCTCGACGGCCTCGTTTGAATCATCGTCCGCAAGCGTGTTCACGGGAACGATGGGGTCGTCAGGCGATTTCTTGTCGAGCAGGTGATTGAGCAGGTCCCTAAGGCGCTGAACCTGAGAGGCCCACTCCTCGGGCGTCATATCGATAATGTCACCATTAGAGAACTGGCCGATCGGCTCAAGCAGGCTCGCGGTATCAAAGGTACCGATATACAGCTTGCCGTCGAACTTCTGCATGCGCCAAATGTACTGGTTCTCGTTTCGGCCAAAGCCCGAAGTCAGGCCGGAAATACCGCCCTCGGGGAACATGTCGGTGCGATCGCCAACGACGAGCTCCATGTTCTCGTCCTTGTCCATGCGATAGATGTTGACCGACTGCTCAAGATTGGCATTCACAAACGAGCAGTCAACGCCGCCCATGCTGCTCTTG
>USBA01000126.1 GCA_900552735.1 uncultured Collinsella sp.
GGCGGCGAGGTGTATCGTCAGTTTTTGCCGTATTGCGCCGAGGCCGAGGTCACGCATAACCACTGCGTCCATCCCGTGGACACGTATTTTCCCAATTTGGATGCCGATCCTGCGTGGGAAGTTGCGCGTCGCGATGGGGTTGCCACTATTGCCGCGGGCGAGGGTGACGAAGGCCTCGATTATGAGTTCGTGACGTATCGTCGCGTTAAGGCGTAAATCGTCTGGCGTGAACGGTATCATCGGGTTGATTGAATGCATGGGGCGGCGCTTAGCGTCGCCTCGTTTGGTATAGATGTGCTGTAAAGAAGGGTGCGGGCTGGCTGCTATGACTGATGCCGTTGAGGTGCTGCGAATCGACTCGCTCGAGGATGAGCGGCTTGATGCTTACGTGCGACTGACCGAGCGCGAGCTGCGCTGCGTGCTGGAGCCGCAAAAGGGCATCTTCATTGCGGAAAGTGCCAAGGTTATTGAGCGCGCGGTGCGTGCCGGATACGAGCCGGTGAGCTTTCTTTTGGGTGAGCGCTGGCTCGACCAGATGATGCCGCTGTTTGAGCGCCTGGTCGTGCGCGAGGGCGCCGGCCCGGTTCCTGTGTTCGTGGCCTCCATGGAGCTCATGGAGCAGCTGACGGGCTTTAACGTGACGCGCGGTGCGCTCGCGGCGTTCCGTCGCCCGCGCCAGATTCCGGTTGATGAGTTCTTGGGCGGCGTCGTCGAGGCGGCGGGGGAGCGCCCGGTGCGCGTGTGCGTGCTCGAGGGCATTGTCGACCACACCAACGTCGGCGCGATTTTCCGCTCGGCCGCCGCGCTCAATGTCGACGGCATTCTGGTGAGCCCTACGTGCTGTGACCCGCTGTACCGTCGCTCGGCCCGCGTTAGCATGGGCACGGTGTTTCAGGTGCCGTGGACGCGCATTGGCAGTGAGGCGCGCGTGTGGCCGCATGACGGCCTGGCGGCGCTGCACGATGCCGGTTTTTCCTGTGCCGCCATGGCGTTGACGGACGATTCGTTGTCGCTGGACGATCCCGTGCTGCAGGGGATTGACCGCCTGGCGATCTTTATGGGCACCGAGGGTGCCGGCCTGGGCGCCAAGACCATTGCCGGCTGTGACCAGGCCGTGCGCATTCCGATGGCGCACGGGGTCGATTCGCTCAACGTTGCCGCGGCGAGTGCCGTCGCCTTTTGGCAGCTGTGCTCGCACGTGAGCAATGAGTATCACTACCAGCCGGGACTGTATCACTAGGCAGTTATTCCGCACCGCGCTCTAATTCGAGGTGTTTCGGTCGCCGCCAGTCGGTGCTAAGCTGGTTTTGGCTTTGGTTTTAAATTGCTGTTTTGTTGTTTGTCGTATGCTTGTGGGGAGGGCGTGTGGCTAAGAAATCTATGGCTATCGATGTAACGCAGGGTGTCATTTGGCAGCAATTGCTGTCGCTGTGCGTTCCCATCTTTTTTAGTTCGTTTTTTCAGCAGGCCTACACGCTTATCGGTACCTATATCGTCGGTCAGTTTGGCGGCAAGCTCGCACTGGGCGGCATTCAGGCCACGATGGTGCTCACCGAGCTCTGCATTGGCTTTTGCGTTGGCGTCGGCGCCGGCTGCGCGGTCATTACCGGTCAGTATTTTGGCCAGCACGATGATGAGCGACTGAGCCGTTCGGTCCATACGGCCATGACGCTCGCGCTGGTGGGCGGTATCGTTTTCTCGATTCTTGGCATAGTGTTCGTTGAGCCCATGCTGGTGCTTATGAACACGCCGCATGAACTATTGGCCGAGGGCGTGGCCTATGCTCGTTGCTATTTTGCCGCCATGGTTGCGGCGCTGCTACTCAATATGGGAACGGCACTGCTGCGCGCCGTGGGCGACACGCGCGGGCCTGCTGTGATCATCGCTTCCGGCTGCCTTGTTAATGCGGTGCTGGATGTCATCTTCGTTGCTGTGCTTCATATGGAGGCTCTGGGCTGCGGCATCGCGGTGGCGCTGACTATTTGCTCCAATGCTACGATGATCGTGATTCGTATGATGCACGCACCGGGTGCGTGGCGGCTTTCACTGTCCAAACTCGGCATTGATCCTGGCATTTGTAAGAGCATGATCTCGTGTGGTCTGCCGCTTGGTTTTCAGTCTGCTGCGTATTCGATTTCCAACGTTTTGATTCAGGTGTCGGTCAACTCGTTTGGCGCCGATGTCACCACGGCGTGGGGTCTTTCGGGCCGCTTAGATGGCATTGTCTGGATGGTTACCGAGGCGCTTGGCGTGTCGATCACCACGTTCTCGGCACAGAACTTTGGCGCGCGCAACTACGAGCGCATGCGCAAGGGCTACCATACGTCGCTCGTGCTGTCGTTTATGCTCATTGGTGGCCTGTCTGCCGTGCTGCTGGTGTTCTCGGGTCCGTTGTCGCGTCTGTTTGTCGACGATGCCTCGATTTCGGCGTATACCACGACGATTCTTCACTTTATCGCGCCGTTCTACGCGATCTTCTCGATTATCGAAAACGCGTCGGGCTCCATTCGCGGTGCCGGCGTGAGCTTGCAGCCCATGCTGCTCACGATTTTTGGCACTGTCGTGCTCAGGGTGATCTGGGTGTTTGCGATTATGCCGTTTGATCCGTCCCTTGAGCACCTGCTGCTGGTTTACCCCGTAACCTGGCTTATCACGGCTACGATGTTCACCATCTACCACCACAGCGGCAACTGGCTCGGCCGCGCCACTGCCAAATGATCCCTTGGGACGGAGGAAAACGGATCATTTATCTCCGTCGTGATGTCGATGATCCGTTTCCTCCGTCCCCCTTGGATCAATTAGTATTCGATGCCTTGGCGGGCTAGGAGGCCTTCGTCGAAGTAGTGCTTGATGGGACGCATTTCGGTGACTAGGTCGGCAAGATCGGCCAGTGGCAGCAGTCCGCGGCCGGTGAGCACGAGCTCCGTGGTGGCAGGCTTCAGCGCGATCAGCCCCTCCACATCCTCGCGCGTCACAAAGCCGCGGCGCATGGCCTCGCCGAGTTCGTCCAGAATGAGTACATCGACCTGCGAGATCTGTTCGCGTGCAAGTTCCATGATCTGCTCGGCGCAAGCCTCGGGCGTATCGCGGTCAGCCTGTACAATGCGCAGCCCCAGGCGCGGGGCGGCATCGTGTTCGGCGCAGTGCAGCTTCTTGGCAAACTGCAGCATGAGTACGTCGAGCCCATAACCTGTGGCGCGCATCGCCAATCCCAGCGCAGCCGTGGTTTTGCCCTTTCCGTCACCCGTATAGATCTGAACCTTGCCGACTTCGAGTGATGCCATCTCTATCCTTTCGTGTCCGGCGTCGGTTTATCGCCGTCTGGGTTGGGTATTCTAGATAGCATTATCAACCCCAGTAGATGGAGTTCAAGCAGATGGAGATGGATGACAACAAACGTAGACGGAATATGATCCTCTACGTGCTCATCGCCTTCGTCGTCTACCTCGTGCTCTCGACCGTTCTGTTCCCCAACATCGGTCACACGCAGCAGATTACGAAGACTGATTACTCGACGTTTGTCAAAGCGCTCGATAAGAAGAGCGTCGACAAGGTCGAGTACAATACGGACGATTACACGATTTATTACACCAAGAAGGGCGAGGACGAGAACATCGCCTACAAGACGACCGGTGTACCGAATGACGCGGGCTTTACCGATCGCGTGCTTGAATCTGGCGCCTCGCTTGAGTCAGTCGTTCCCGATAAGAACTCGGGTCTGATGACCTATTACCTGCTCACCCTCATTCTTCCCATGGCGATTTTCTTCCTGATCGGCTGGTGGCTCAACCGCCGCATGAAGAAGGCCATGGGCGATGACGGTCCGTCGATGAACTTTGGCGGCGGTGGTTTTGGCGGCGGTGGACTGGGCAAGTCCGGCGCGCGCGTGATCGCCTCCAAGGACGTGGGCGTGACCTTTAAGGATGTCGCCGGCCAGGAAGAGGCCAAGGAGTCCCTCAAGGAGGTCGTCGACTTTCTGGAGAAGCCGCAGCGCTACGAGGAGATTGGCGCCAAGCTGCCGCGCGGCGCTCTCCTTGTTGGCCCTCCGGGTACCGGTAAGACCCTGCTTGCCAAGGCTGTTGCCGGCGAGGCGGGCGTGCCGTTCTTTAGCATTTCGGGCTCTGAGTTTGTTGAGATGTTCGTCGGCCGCGGCGCCGCCAAGGTGCGCGATCTGTTTAAGCAGGCCAAGGAAAAGGCCCCGTGCATCGTCTTTATCGACGAGATCGATACCATCGGCAAAAAGCGTGACGGCGGCGGCTTTAGCGGCAACGACGAGCGCGAGCAGACGCTCAACCAGCTGCTGACCGAGATGGACGGCTTCGATAACCACAAGGGTATCGTCGTCCTCGCTGCCACCAACCGTCCCGATAGCCTTGACCCGGCCCTGCTGCGCCCCGGCCGTTTTGACCGCCGCATCCCCGTTGAGCTGCCCGACCTGACCGGCCGCAAGAACATCCTCGAGCTGCATGCGAAGAGCGTGAAGACGCAGCCGCCGATCGACCTGACAGCGATTGCCCGCGCCACGCCCGGCGCCTCGGGTGCTGACCTCGCTAACATCATCAACGAGGGCGCCCTGCGTGCCGTCCGCGAGGGTCGCAAGCGCGCCACGCAGGACGATTTTGAGGAGTCGGTGGAGGTCGTCATCGCCGGTCAGCAACGCAAGTCCACGGTGCTGTCCGACCACGAGAAGCAGGTCGTGTCCTACCACGAGATCGGCCATGCCATCGTTGCCGCCCGCCAGAAGGGCTCTGCGCCGGTTACCAAGATCACCATCGTGCCGCGCACGAGCGGCGCTCTGGGCTATACCATGCAGGTCGAGGAGGACGAGCGCTTCCTGACGACGCGCCAGGAGGTGCTGGACAAGCTCGCTGTCTACTGCGGTGGTCGCGCTGCCGAGGAGCTCATCTTTGGGGAGATGACGACCGGTGCCGCCAACGATATTGAGCAGGCCACCAAGCTCGCCCGCAACATGGTGACGCGCTTTGGTATGTCCGACGAGTTTGGCATGATGGCGCTTGGTACTGTCCAGAATGCGTACCTCAACCAGGACACGTCGCTCACCTGCGCTCCCGGTACGGCCGAGCGCGTGGACGCAATTGTCGCCAAGTTGATCGAGGATGCGCACGACCGCGCCCTGCAGATCCTGAAGGAGAACAAGTTCAAGCTCCACGAGCTGGCTCGTTATCTGTACAAGAAGGAGACGATCACGGGCGAGGAGTTCATGAATCTCCTCACGCGCGAGAATCCGCTGATGCCGAAGCAGCAGTAATACTAGTTGCGCAGTGTCAATCGCCCCATTTGAGTGTCCATCTCAAATGGGGCGTTTTGCGTGGGGAGTGTTGTATATGAAGATCGTGGTGAGCGCCTGCTTGATGGGCGAGAGCTGCAAGTATAACGGGCTCGACAACTATCATCGCGCGTTGGTCGAGGCCTGCGAACGCACGGGGACTGAGGTCTTGTTGGTGTGCCCCGAGGTCTTTGGCGGCCTGCCCACGCCGCGCAAGCCGTCCGAGATTGTGAATGGCGAGGTCCGTACCTGCGAGGGTACCTCAGTCGATCGCGAGTTTCGTCTAGGCGCTCAACGTGCGCTCGATATGTGCGAGCAAGCGGGCGGCCCGTCCGAGATTACTGCGTGCGTCTTGCAGGATCGCAGTCCGTCGTGTGGCGTGGGCCATATCTACGACGGATCCTTCAGCGGCACGCTCACAACGGGTAACGGTGTCTTCGTTGACCTGCTCCTGCGCCACGGCTACCGCGTGATCCCGGCAAGCGAATTCGACTCGAGCATGTTACAGCAATAAAAAACCGCCACAAAGGTACTGTCCCCTTTGTGGCGGTTTTGGTCGGTTAGGCCAGGATAGAGTGGCCGTAGGCGTTGGCGGCCTTGATGGCGGCGGCGAACTTCTCGTCGGTGAAGGGCTCCGGGTTACCCTGCTTCCACTCGTTGGTGGCGTGGG
>USBA01000127.1 GCA_900552735.1 uncultured Collinsella sp.
CTTCCATGGCCATCCTTTCGGGTTGTTACATCAAATCATAGGCGTCGACGTCAACACTCACGCTCACGCCACGCACGGAACCCACCTCTTTGAGGCAGGCATCGATATCATCAGAGACATGGTACCCCACGGGCGACTTCACAAGCAGGTGGAAGCGATAACGGTCCTTTGCTCTCTCGATTACACACGAAGCCGGACCCAGCACCTGCGGCACCGCGCTGCCCGACCGCAAAAAGTCGGGAGCGGCGGCATGCCATCGGCGCTTGAGCAGCTTTGCGATGCGCCCGATATAATCCTGCGCATCGTCGCGGCTAGCCGACCACACCAAAATGTTGACCAGACGAACGAACGGCGGATACAGTGCGTCGCGGCGCTGGTCCAGGTCGTAGTCGGTAAAGATCGAACGGTCGTGCTCGGCGACGGCGCGGATGACTGGGTCCTCGGGCAGATAGGTCTGGATGACGACCTCGCCAGGGCGATCGCCGCGTCCGGCACGGCCCGCGACCTGCTCCAGCAAATCGTAGGCGCGCTCCCCCGCTCTAAAATCGGGCAGCTTTAACGCAAAGTCGGCATTGACTACACCCACAAGCGTGACCTCGGGAAAATCGAGGCCCTTGGCGATCATCTGGGTGCCCAGCAGCACCGCGCAATCGGCGGCATCGAACTGCTCGAGCAACTTTTTATGCGCGTCCTTGCCACGCGTGGAATCAGCGTCCATGCGAATGATGGCGACGTCCTCGGGCAGCATTTGGTGCAGCGCGTCCTCAATCTGCTGCGTGCCCAGGCCCATTTTTGCCAGGTAGCGGCTGCCGCATTTGGGGCAACGACTCGTGGGTGCGGGATACGGCTGCACGCGCCAGGACGAACCACAGGTGTGACACTGCAGCGTGTGCGTGCGCTCGTGGTACGTAAGCGCCGTGGAGCAGTGGTTGCAGGTGGGGACGCAGCCGCACTCGCGACACATCAAAAACGGCGCAAAGCCGCGGCGGTTATGCAACAGCACAGCCTTCTCTCGCCGCTCCACAACGCGCTCCAGGCCTTCCATCAGCGGTTTTGAGAACATTGAGCGGCTACCGTGCGAGAACTCGCGGCGTAGGTCGGCAATGCGGACCGTAGGCAGGACCGCGTGACCCGGGCGTTCGGGCATCTCGACGCGCGTCCACGTGACGCCGCCGTACGTGCCGCGGTGGCAGCGGTCGAGGGCCTCGGCAGAAGGCGTAGCCGAGCCCAGCACGAGTGGGCAGCGATAGCGGCGCGCCATCTCGGCCGCCACCTCGCGCGCATGGTAGCGCGGACTGGAGCCCTGTTTGTAGCTGGTCTCGTGCTCCTCGTCGATGATGATGAGGCCCAGGTCGCTGAGCGGGCAAAAGAGTGCCGAACGCGCGCCGACGACAACACGGGCGGCGCCACTTGCGACCATATCCCACTGGTCCAGGCGCTCACCGGCCGAAAGACGGGAATGGAAGACCGCGACCGTCTCGCCAAAGCGCGAACGGAAGCGGCCGACGGTTTGAGCCGTCAGCGAGATCTCGGGCACAAGCACGCACGCTGAGCGCCCGGCCGCGAGCACGCGCTCGATAGCGGAGAGGTAGACCTCGGTTTTACCGGATCCGGTGACGCCGTCGACAAGGACCACGTCGCCGTGTGCGTCCAGGCGAGCACGCTCAATCTGCGCGAGCGCCTGCTGCTGGCCGTTCGTGAGCGCGACCGGCGCCTTGCCGCTTGCCGAGGACAACGTGGTCTGCTCGCTGCAGCCACGCCAGGCGCGGCGCTCCTCCACCACCACGACGCCGCGTTTTTCGAGCGCCTTGATGGTCGCCGACATGTTGTTGTAGAGCAGGTTGAGATCGCGCGTCGTGACGGGGCCGCACTGAAGCGCCTCGATGAGCTGGCGTTGGCGAACGGCAGTCTTGGGCGGCGTATAGTCAAAGCCATCGGGCGTAAGCATCACCCAGCGGTTTTGGATAGGCTTGACGGCGGGGCGCTCAACGGTCCACACGCCGTCATCGCCCTTGACCACGCGCGGACTTCCACCCGGAGGCAAGAATAGGCGCAGGCACTCGGAAAGAGTTGCGACGTACTCGCGACTCATCCAGCGCGCAATGCGTGCAGCCTCAGCGGTAAAGAGCGGCTTGCTGAGGATAGCCTCGATAGGCTTGATGCGCGCGGGGTCGAGGGCGTCGTTACCTTGTAGGTTGGCAAGCTCGGGCGCGATGTCGACGATATAGCCCGCGGCCGCACGGTTGCCAAAATGGACTAGGACGGTGGAGCCGATCTGGGCATCGTTGGCGAGTGACTGCGGAATGCCGTAGGCAAACGGCTCGGACAGCGCACGGGTCGGGATGTCGAGAACCACGCTCGCGTAGGCGGCGACGGGCTCAGATGCGGGCTCGGGCTGCGCCGGGGCGGCAGCAGGGGCCGCGGACTTCGGAGCTTCCTTAGGTTCCGGCGAACCAAACAGCGAAAGTTGCTCGGCCATGGTCTCTGCACCTCCCATCCCATACGTCTTTAGAAACAAGAGCCCCGCTCGGGTGAGCGGGGCTCGGATACATGCGTTTACGCTACTGCTACAGCGCCATCGTGCGGGCGCGGTCGATGCGCGCCAGGCAGTCGTCGCGGCCGACGAGCGCCATGGTCTCGCCCAGCGGAGGGCTCACCATGTTGCCGCAAACGGCGACGCGCACGGCCTGGAACACCACGCGCTTCTTGAGGTCCATCTGCTCGGGCAGCGGCTCAAGCGCGGCGTCGATGTTGGCAGCCGTCCACTCGGTAACACCCTCGAGCGCGACCTTGGCGGCATCCAGGATGGCACTCATGCCTTCCTTGGCCAGCCCCTTGTTGACGGACTTCTCATCATACTCGAGCGTATCGGCCGTAGCGAAGATGGGAGCGGCGACGGTCACGGCGTCGGCCGGCATCTTGGTGCGCGGCTTGACGATGGCAGCGAGCGCGTCGATCCAGTCCTCGCCGTACTCGACGTTGCCCTCGATGAGGCCTGCCTCGTGCAGCTCGGGGACCATGATCTCGTTGGCAAACTGGGCATCGGTCATGCCGTTGATGTACTCGGCATTGACCCAGTCGAGCTTCTTGGGATCGAAGGTCGCCGGGTTCTTGGAGATGCGGTCGAGCGAGAACTTGCTGGCCAGGACGTCGCGCGGGATGATCGTGGTCTCGCCGTCGAGCGACCAGCCGAGCAGCGCCAGGTAGTTGACGAACGCGTCGGGCAGGTAACCCGCGTCGCGGTACTCCTCCACCGAGGTGGCGCCGTGGCGCTTGGAAAGCTTTTTGCCGTCGGCACCCAAGATCATGGAGATGTGGGCGAACGTAGGCACGGGCGCGCCGAGGGCCTCATAGACCATGACCTGACGCGGGGTGTTGGACAGGTGGTCGTCGCCGAGGATGACATGGGTGATCTTCATCATGGCGTCGTCGACGACGGTCGCGAAGTTATACGTGGGCGTGCCATCGGAGCGGAAGATGACAAAGTCGTCGAGCTCCTTGGCGTCGAAGGTCACCTCACCGTGGACGGCGTCGTGGATGACGACGTCGCCGCGGTCCTCGGGCACCTTGATGCGCAGGACGTAGGACTCGCCGGCCTCGATGCGGCGGCGGGCCTCCTCGGGATCAAGATCGCGGCAGCGGCGCTGATAGCCCTGGAAGGGGTCCTTGCGCTCCTGAGCGGCCTTGCGATCGGCCTCGAGCTGCTCCTTGGTGCAGAAGCAGGGATAGGCCTTGCCCTCGTCCCAGAGCTGCTGGGCGGCCTGCTTGTACAGGTCCAGGCGCTCGGTCTGGGCATAGGGACCAAAGTCGCCGCCCACCTCGGGACCCTCGTCCCAGTCAAGACCCAGCCAACGCATGGCGCGCAGAATGATCTGCGTGTTCTCGTCGGTGGAACGGGTGGGGTCGGTGTCGTCGATGCGCAGGATGAACGTGCCGCCGTTTGCGCGGGCAAAAGCCCAGTTATAGATAGCGGTGCGGGCGCCGCCGATGTGCAGCTTGCCCGTCGGTGAGGGTGCAAAGCGGACGCGAACGTCTGATGCCATGGAAATCTCCTCGATTGCAGGATGGATGTCTAACCGCACCAGTATAAAGCAACAAAGCAACCTCCGCACAAAGGGCACCGACCCAGTCATTGGGGACAGACTTAAATGACCACCCAATGAGCACCGACCTACTCATTTAAGTCTGTCCCCAATGAGTAGGTGCGGAAAGGGTGTGAATGTTGGATTTACGCGCTATGATGTCCCCTTGCATACAGAGCCCGGCGGAATGGTAACGGTCGCCGGGACGCGTTTTTGAAAGGACAATCATGTCAGAAGAGCTTCGTTCCATCCCACCCCAACACGGATCCTTTGTGTTTACGTCGGAGTCGGTGACCGAAGGTCATCCCGATAAGATCGCCGACCAGATCAGCGATGCCGTCCTCGACGCAATCCTTGCCAAAGAAATAGAGCTGCAGGAGCAGGGCTATATTGCGCCCAACGGCGTGCCCGCCAACGTGGAAAACGTCCGCTGCGCCTGCGAGACCCTCGTGACCACCGGCACCGTCATCGTTGCCGGCGAGATCCGCACCCAGGCCTACGTCGACGTGCAGGAAATTGCCCGTGGCGTTATCCGCCGCATTGGTTACAACCGTGCAAAGTTCGGTTTTGACTGCGATACCTGCGGCGTTATGAGCCTCATCCACGAGCAGTCGCCCGATATCGCCCAGGGTGTCGACGAGTCCTTCGAGACCCAGACCGGCGCTACCACCGACCCGATCGACCTGATCGGCGCCGGCGACCAGGGCATGATGTTCGGCTACGCCTCCAACGAGACCAAGACCCTCATGCCCATGCCGCACTACCTGGCAAGCCGCCTGGCGGAGCGCCTGTCCGCCGTGCGCCACGACGGTACCCTGCCCTATCTGCGCCCCGACGGCAAGACTCAGGTCACGGTGCGCTACGAGGACGGCAAGCCAGTCGAGGTCACGACCATCGTCATCTCCACGCAGCACGCTGCCGAAATTGAGGACATGGGCAAGATCAAGGCCGACCTCATCGAGCACGTCATCACCCCGGTCATGGCTGCCGAGAACATGCCGTGGGACAACGCCGACATCTATGTGAACCCCACCGGTCGCTTTGTCGTGGGCGGCCCCATGGGCGACACGGGCCTCACCGGCCGCAAGATCATCGTCGACACCTACGGCGGTTACGGCCGTCACGGCGGCGGCGCCTTTAGCGGCAAGGACTGCACCAAGGTCGACCGTTCCGCCGCATACGCCGCGCGCTGGGTCGCCAAGAACGTGGTGGCTGCCGGCCTGGCCGACCGCTGCGAGGTCGAGCTGGCCTACGCCATCGGCGTGTCCAAGCCGCTGTCGATCATGGTCGACACCTTTGGCACCGCACATGTTGCCGAGGACAAGATCGTCGAGGCCGTGGAGAAGACCTTCGACCTGCGCCCGGGCGCCATCATCCGCGACCTGGACCTGCGTCGACCGATCTACGAGAAGACGGCAGCCTACGGTCACTTTGGCCGAGAAGACCCCGACTTCACCTGGGAAAAGACCGATCGAGTCAAAGAACTCAAAGCAGCCTGCGGCCTGTAAGCAAGCGGCAAAAGCTGCAATCAAATAGAAACGCACAAATAGAGGTACCGGAACAACCGGTACCTCTTATTTATTAACCGGTGGCGAAGATGAGTCGACATGGGACGCAGAATAGGTCCCCAGCCGATGAATTTTGCAGCAAGCGTGCCTCTACCATGTATCCTAAGTTCCGAGGGCGTTTGTTTTTGGGGGGTGGGGGGGTGCGCACGGGCCGGGGGGCAGGTTTTGGGGGCGGCGGGGGGGGAGGGCTGGGCGGGGAGGCGGCCC
>USBA01000128.1 GCA_900552735.1 uncultured Collinsella sp.
GGCCAACCGGCTCGTCACGCTGGGCGACCCGCTGCGGGTCCCCAAGACCACGTAGCCTGGCCCCGCGCCACACAGCAAAACGGCATCTCGTCACGCGCCCGCGACTATTTGGCCGCGGGCGCTTTTCGTTTGAAAAACCATCCCGTCAATGCCTTATCTGTATAGCCCAAATGAGCCGAGCTGCTAGAATATCGAACTGTATGGATAACTATCATTCAACCGTTATGGGAGGATACGTGAACCGCACCAAAATCGCGCAGCTCTATGCCGATGCCGAGTCGCTCGGTGGCCAGACCGTCACCGTTGCCGGCTGGGTCAAGTCCGTCCGCGACATGAAGAACTTTGGCTTCGTTACGCTCAACGACGGCAGCTGCTTCCGCGATCTGCAAGTCGTCATGAACCGCGAGGCACTCGACAACTACGACGAGATCGCCCACCAAAACGTCTCTGCCGCCCTCATCTGCACCGGCACCGTCAAGCTGACCCCCGATGCGCCCCAGCCCTTCGAGCTCACCGCCGCCTCCATCGAGGTCGAGGGCGTCAGCGCTCCGGATTACCCGCTGCAGAAGAAGCGCGCAACCGTCGAGTTCCTGCGCACCCAGCAGCACCTGCGCCCGCGCACCAACCTGTTCCGCGCCGTGTTCCGCATCCGCTCTGTCGCGGCTGCCGCTATCCACCGCTTCTTCCAGGAGCAGGGCTTTGTCTACGTCAACACCCCCATCATCACCACGAGTGACTGCGAGGGCGCCGGCGAGATGTTCCGCGTGACCACGCTCGACCCTAAAAACCCGCCCCTCACCGAGTCCGGCGAGGTCGACTGGAGCCAGGACTTCTTTGGCAAGCACGCGAGCCTTACCGTGTCCGGCCAGCTCAATGCCGAGAACTTTGCCATGGCCTTTGGCGACGTGTACACCTTTGGCCCCACCTTCCGCGCCGAAAACTCCAACACCACGCGCCACGCCGCCGAGTTTTGGATGATTGAGCCCGAGATGGCCTTCGCCGACCTCAACGACTACATGGACAACGCCGAGGCCATGCTCAAGTACGTTCTTAAGGACGTTATGGCCACCTGCCCCGACGAGCTCAATATGCTCAACAAGTTTGTGGACAAGGGTCTGATCGAGCGTCTGAACCACGTGGCAAACTCCGACTTTGCCCGCGTCACCTATACCGAGGCCGTCGAGATCCTGGAGCAGGCGGTGGCTGCCGGCCACAAGTTCGACTATCCCGTGAGCTGGGGCATCGACCTGCAAACCGAGCACGAGCGTTTCCTGACCGAGGAGCACTTTAAGCGCCCGACCTTCGTAACCGACTACCCGGCCGAGATCAAGGCGTTCTACATGCGCATGAACGAGGACGGCAAGACCGTCGCCGCCGCCGACTGCCTGGTTCCCGGTATCGGCGAGATTATCGGCGGCTCCCAGCGCGAGGAGCGCCTGGATCTGCTCGAGGCCCGCATCAAGGACCTGGGCATGAATCCCGAGCAGTACAAGTACTACCTTGACCTGCGCCGCTACGGTTCCTGCAAGCACGCCGGCTACGGTCTGGGCTTCGAGCGCTTGGTGATGTACCTCACCGGCGTGGGCAACATCCGCGACGTCCTGCCGCACCCGCGCACCGTGGGCAACGCCGACTTCTAATCTCCACAGCGCACTCAGCGCATTACAGCGCATCACGCCAGCGCCTCTCGGCAAGCCGAGGGGCGCTTTTTTCAACAGCATCCGTCAAGCTTTTGGCAAGGTTTTGGTCAGTTAGGCAGGGTTGTTGAAAACTCGACCCACCGTTTGCCGGCAACCATCGACCGTCCAAGGCGTCATGCGTCCTTAGCCAGGCTCCGCGCCCTAGGCTCTGATCTGCCATCACCAAAAAAGGAAAGGACGTGGGCGCTATGACCGAAGCCGTTGTTGAAAACTACGAGACCACGACCAGGGGCTCCGCCTCGATGGCAGCCTATCGCGCCGTACGCATCCTGCAGCTCTTGAGCGAGAACACCGGCGAGGACAAGGCGCTGCTTTCCGACGAGTTGGTCGAGCTCCTCGCCCATCCCGACGACCCCGCCCGCATGCCCATCTCGGCGGCACGCCGCAGCATCTATACCTCGATATCCGCACTTCGTCACGCCGGATACGAAATCGACTATAAGCGCGGCGTGGGCTATCGGCTCCTCACCCGCCCGCTTGCTGACGAAGAGATCATACGGCTCCACGGCATGGTCATGCGCAACCGATCGACACCCATAGCCATTCGAAAGAGCATGGCGCAGCACCTGGTCGCCATGGCGAGCGCCGATGTTCGCGACTATCTCGATATGCCCGAACCGGCACCGGCCGCCAACGACGCACCCGTCAAGACAACGCGTCCGTACGCCAAGCGTATCGACACGTGCGAACTCGTCGAACAGGCCATCGACCATGGAACAACCGTCAGCTTTGATATCACAAACGTCCTGACCCGAGGCGAAATCGAGGTGGTACGGATGACGGTCCGGCCCTTTGCCATCAGGCAGCGCGATGGCGTCTCGTATCTGCTGGGAACGGTCTACGACACCCGAGGCGCCGACGACACCCTGCGCACCGTTGAGATCAGCCGCATGAGAAACGTCAGCACGCGTTTGCTCGACGGCAAGAAACTCTTTGCCGCGCTAGACGAAGAAGACAGCCCCGCACCCGCAGCGTAAGCCCCGTTACCGTCCGTCGTTCCTCAGCACCGCCCATCCGGTTCAGTATTAAAAAACCCGCCAGGTTATTGTAAAAATGGACATCGGCGTTACTATAGTCCCACTTGCACTTTGTCGGAGTGCAGTGTTTCCAGCCATTTTTATACTGGGGGTAATGATATGAAGGACATCACCATCAGCCGCAGGAGCCTTCTTGTCTCCGCTGGCCTGCTCGCGCTCGCTCCGCTCGCCGGATGCGGCGGCAACTCTGGTTCCGGCTCCGCTGCCGCCGGTTCCGACTACACCATCGGCGTTCTGCAGCTCACCGAGCACTCCGCGCTCGATGCCGCCAACGACGGCTTCGTCAAGGCCATCAAGAAGAGCCGTCTCAAGGTCAAGATCGACCAGAAGAACGCCCAGAACGACCAGTCCACGTGTAAGTCCATTGCCGACAAGTTCGTAGGCGACGGCGTCAACCTGATCTATGCCATCGCTACGCCCGCCGCGCAGGCTGCCGCCGGCGCCACCGCCGATATCCCCATCGTTGGCTGCGCCATCACCGACTACGCTGCTTCCGGCCTGGTCCAGGACAACGACAAGCCCGGCACCAACGTCACGGGCGCTTCCGACCTCACCCCGGTCGCCGAGCAGCTCGAGATGATGCAGAAGGTCCTGCCCGACGTTAAGAAGGTCGGCCTGCTCTACTGCACCGCCGAGTCCAACTCCGACGTCCAGATCAAGGCCGCCAAGAAGGAGCTCGACAAGCTGGGCCTCGAGTACACTGACTTCACCGTCTCGAGCTCCAACGAGATTCAGTCCGTCGGCGAGTCCGCCGTGGGCAAGGTCGACGCGCTGTACTCCCCCACTGACAACACCATCGCCGCGGGCGCTTCGCAGGTCGGCCAGATCTGCAAGGAGAATAAGCTCCCCTTCGTGACCGGCGAGGAGGGTATGTGCATGGCCGGCGGCCTGTTCACCCTCTCCATCAACTATGAGGACCTGGGCTACGCCGCGGGCGAGATGGCCGTCAAGATCCTGAAGGGCGAGGCCAAGCCCGAGGATATGCCGATCAAGCACCTCTCGAGCAAGGACCTGGTCGTCGTCAAGAACGACGAGATGGCCGAGGCCCTGGGCATCGACCTCTCCGCTCTGGACGAATAGCGCCATGCGCGGTGACGCGTCTAGGGCCCGCACGCGCGCCACGGCTGCGTTATTCAATATCTGAGTCATTGGGGCGAACGCTAAAGACCGGCGTTCGCCCTGCTTGTTACGGATGAGACAAAACATCCGGCCGCAGCTCTTTTATGCAGTGTTACCGCTATTATGGAAAATCACGTGTCCACCCTATCCTAGGAGGTATGAAGCATGCTCATTGCATTGCAGGGCGCCATTTCGCAGGGCGTCCTCTGGGGCATCATGGTGCTCGGCGTGTTTATCACGTTCCGCCTGCTCGACATCCCCGATATGACCTGCGACGGCAGCTTTGCCCTCGGCGGCTGTGTTTGCGCCGTGCTCATCGTCAACAATAACGTCGACCCGCTGCTCGCCGTGCTTGCCGGCATGTGCGCCGGTGCCATCGCCGGTGCCGTCACGGGCATCTTGACCACCGTCTTTGAGATTCCCGCGATCCTTGCCGGAATCCTTACGCAGATCAGTCTGTGGTCCATCAACCTGCGCATCATGGGCAAATCCAACACGCCCATCCTTGCCAAGGGCACCATCTTCTCATCCGTCAGCCACATGACGGGCCTGCCGCAGTCCACCGTTGCCATCATCCTGGGCATTGTGCTGGCCGTGGCCATCGTCGCCATCCTGTACTGGTTCTTTGGCACCGAGATCGGCTCGGCGCTGCGTGCCACCGGCAACAACGAGTACATGATCCGCGCCTTGGGCGTCAACACCAACTCCACCAAGATGATCGCCCTCGTGCTCTCTAACGCCCTTATCGGCCTTTCGGGTGCGCTCATCTGCCAGAGCCAGAAGTACGCTGACATTGGCATGGGCACCGGCGCCATCGTTATCGGTCTTGCCGCCATTGTTATCGGCGAGGTGCTCGGCCGCCTGCTGCCCGGCGGTCTGACGCAGTTTAGCGTCCGTCTTGCCTCTGCAGTCTTTGGCTCCGTGGTGTACTTCCTCATTCGCGCCATCGTGCTGCAGCTGGGCATGGATGCCAACGACATGAAGCTGCTCTCCGCCGTGATCGTTGCCGTGGCCCTGTGCGTGCCCGTGGTTTGGGAGCGCTATAAGCTCCGCAGCTCCTACACGAAGGGAGATGAGGCAGATGCTTAAGCTCTCGCACGTCAAGAAGACCTTTAACAAGGGCACCGTCACCGAGAAGCGCGCGCTCACCGGCGTCGACCTCACCCTTAACGACGGCGACTTTGTGACCGTGATCGGCGGCAACGGCGCCGGCAAGTCCACGCTGCTCAACATGATCGCCGGCGTGTATCCGCTCGATTCGGGCGTTATCGAGCTCGACGGCACCGACATCTCGCGTCTGAGCGAGTCTCAGCGCGCCAAGTACCTGGGCCGTGTGTTCCAGGACCCCATGCGCGGCACCGCAGCCGACATGCAGATTGCCGAGAATCTAGCCCTCGCCAAGCGCCGCGGCCAGCGTCGCGGTCTTTCATGGGGCGTCACCAAGGCCGAGAAGGACGAGTACGTTGAGCTGCTCAAACGCCTGGACCTTGGCCTGGACACACGCCTCAACGCCAAGGTCGGTCTGCTCTCGGGCGGCCAGCGCCAGGCACTCACCCTGCTGATGGCCACACTCACCAAGCCGCGCCTGCTGCTGCTCGACGAGCACACCGCGGCCCTCGACCCCAAGACGGCTTCGAAGGTGCTCAACCTGACCGAGGAGATCGTCGACGAGAACCACCTGACCACGCTCATGGTCACGCACAACATGAACGACGCCATCCGTCTGGGCAATCGTCTGATCATGATGCACGAGGGTCACGTGATCTACGACGTGGCAGGCGACGAAAAGAAGTCACTCACCGTGGCCGACCTGCTGCAGAAGTTCGAGGAGGTCTCGGGCGGCGAGCTCGCCAACGACCGCATGCTGCTGAGCTAACGACCTAGAAAACCACCACAGAGGGGACAGTGAACTGCCTCCCATTTCTTGGACATCGGGAAATGGGAGGTTTTCCATGAGTATAGACCTCAGGGTGA
>USBA01000129.1 GCA_900552735.1 uncultured Collinsella sp.
TCCGATGCACTGACTATCCCAGAGGGCCTGACGGTTGACCAGGTCGCCGATCGCGTGGTCAAGGCATACGACAGTATCTCCAAGGAAGACTTCCTCAATCAGGCAAAGGCCTCCAACTATGTGAAGGACTATAGCTTCCTTGAGGGCGCTGCAAACGATTCGCTCGAGGGCTTCCTATTCCCCAAGACCTATTCGTTGGGTAAGGATCCGTCTGCCGATGATGTGATTCGCGCCATGCTCGATCAATTAAACACCGAGTACAAGTCGCTCGATTTTGCCGGTTGCGAGGCCAAAATCAAGGAGCGCTACGGCGTGGAGATGTCTGATTACGACATCATCAATCTCGCTTCCATCGTTGAGCGCGAAGGCCTCAACGCCGAGCAGCGCGCGCATGTCGCCTCGGTGTTCTACAACCGTCTTGCCGGCAAGCTCGATGGTCTGCGCTACCTCAATAGCGATGCGACCATGATGTATGTCACCGGCGGCGAGGTTACCGCCGACGACTTGCAGAGCGATAGCCCGTATAACACCTATAAGCACGAGGGCCTGCCGCCCACGCCCATCTGCTCTCCGTCACTCGAGGCGCTCAAGGCAACCCTTGAGCCCACCGACTCCGATGACCTGTATTTCTACATTACGCAGGACGAGGAGTATTTCTCTCAGACCTACGAAGAGCACCAACAGTCTTGGAATTAAACATGAGGATTTTCAGCCCCAAACGATATGTTGCCTCGGTCGACCGCATCGACCTTGATACCCTGTGGGCCGACGGCAAGCGCGCCATTTTGCTCGACCGCGATAACACCCTGGTGCCGCGTGATACCGAGCAGGTTCCCGCTGCCGTCTCGGCCTGGCTCGACGCCGCTCGTGCCAAGGGCTTTAAGCTGTGCATGGTGTCGAACAACTGGCATCGCGACCAGGTCATGAGCTCTGCACGCGAGCTGGGACTCGAGGCCATCAGCCATGCCATGAAGCCTGCACCGTTTGCTCTCAAGGCCGGTCTTAAGCGCTTGGGCGCCACGGCCGATGAGGCTGTGCTGATCGGTGACCAGCTGTACACGGACGTGTGGAGCGGTAACTTTGCCGGCGTCGACACGATCTTGGTAAAGCCACAGGCAACTCAGGACCTGTGGTATACGCAGATCTTCCGTATCTTTGAGCGCCGGGCCCTGCGCGACCTTCCCTGCGAGGAATAGGTTTCGTCATGTCCCAGCACACCAAGCACGGCTGCGACCATATCTTCTTTATCGGGTTTTTGGGTGCGGGCAAATCGACGCTCGCACGCAACGTGGGCACGATGTTCAAGCGTCGGTTTATTGATACCGACCGCCTTGTCGTGCGCCGTTGCGGCAAATCGGTAACCGAGATTTTTGAAACCGAGGGCGAGGAGCGCTTTCGCGAGCTCGAAACCTCGGCGCTCCGTTCGCTCCAAAGCGAGCGCAGCTTGCTGGTTTCGTGCGGTGGCGGCATTGTCGAGACGCCGGTCAATATCGAGCTCATGCACCAGATGGGTACCTGTGTGTACCTCGAGGGCGATTTTGAGGATTCGATGCGCCAGATCCGCCGCTCCGACACGCGTCCCGATTTCCGCTCGCCTGAGCACGCGGCGCTGCTCTTTGAGCATCGCCGTCCGTTGTATCGTCAAGCTGCCGATCTTACCCTTGATATTCGCAACAAGTCCTTCGAGGACGTTTCCTACCTTTGTGCCGAGATGCTTTTGGAGCGTGGACTGCTATGATTCGCCGTCAACTTATCAATTTCCAAAACCGCAGTGTCGATGTCCGCGTCGGATTGGGCGCGTTCGAGGAGCTGTCGCGCATGTTTGCCTCGGCTGTGGGTAAACCCAAGCGGGCGATGGTGGTTTGGAACAGCGCCACATCCGAGCGTTTTGGCGAGGTTGTCGAGCATGCGCTGGTCGACGCCGGTTTTGCCGTGTCGCCGCTCGTCCTCGAGGTTTCGCCTGCCGGTGCTACGCTGGTCGATGCCGATACCGTCTTTGGCGCCCTGTCGGCTAACGGCATTACCTGCGACGATCTCGTTGTCGCTGTCGGCGACACGGCGACCTGCTCGGTCGTTTGCTGGTGTGCCAATCAGTGGTGCGGTCGCACCGAGTGCGCCTTGCTGCCGACGACGTTCGACGCCATGCTCACGGTCGCGACGACTATGAAGCCACTCGTCGCCTCGTCGGCGAATGCGCTTCCCGCTATCGCGTTCCGTCCCGAGCCGGGCTTGGTCGTGTGTGACCTCGAACTTGTTCGCGAAGCGGACCCCGAGGACCTCAAGCTCGGTTATGCGGTACTTGTTGGCACCATGCTTTCGAGCAGCAAGTCCCGTTGGAATCAGTTTACCGAGACTGTCCCCGAGATTCTCGCTGGCGAGGAAGTCGCGCTCGTCAATGCCGTTCAGTGGTCTCAGACTGCCCGCAAGGACGTACTGATGGCCACGAACCCGAGCGCCCGTCAAGCGCTCGATTTTGGCAAGACGGGGGAGCGTACCCTGCGCGCCTGCTTGGGCGATGCCGCTTCGCAGGTCCCTGCCTACCAGCTGTTGTCCGAAGGTATGCGCTTTGAGGCGCGCCTAGCACATGATGCCTGCGACTTCGATATCGATTACGTCTTTGAGGTCGATGACTGCCTGGAGGACTTTGGTATCGAGGAGTTTGCCTTCGATCTGGAGCCCGCCGCATATATCGAGGAGTTCCGCAGGCAGCAGTTTGTCCGCTCGAACCGCAGTATGTTGCCGCTGCCCGCGGCACTTGGCGCCATTCGTCTAACGAGCGTTGAGGACGAGGTTCTTGAGCGCCATGCTCACGCCTACTTGGCTTCTCGCAAAGAACTTCTCTAAGTTTTATTGACACCCATCGTCTTTCGTATCATGTTGAGGGGCGGGTTTCCAATCGGTTGCGGATCGCGTGCGAATCCGTCTTTCGATCGGGACCCGTCCCGCTTTTATGAGGACAACAAGAAAGGAATCTGCATGTCTGAGTTTGCTGCCGGTCCTGCCGGTCGTATCGAGCGCGTCCGTGCCTTGATGGCCGAGCGCGGCTACGACGCCATCGTCGTGCGCGACGAGGCCAATCTCCGTTGGCTCACGGGCGTTAAGGGCGTCTTCGATTACACCTTCGAGTTCCCTCACGCCGCGTTTATTACGGCCGATCAGTGCCTGTTCCACACCGACTCGCGCTATCTCAACAGTTTTGAGGAGAACACGCCCGCCGGAAGCACCTGGGTCTACGACATGGACGAGGGCACCATCCCCGGCTGGGTCGCCGGCAAGATTGCGGCCAACAAATGCCGCGTCTGCGCCGTCGAGGATGACATGCAGATTAACTTCTACCAGGGTATTCAGCGTGGTCTGGAGGACCGCTCCGTTGCCTGCATGCTGCCGCTGATGCATGACGACATCCGCAAGATGCGTGCCATCAAGGATGCAGAGGAGATCGAGCTCATGCGCCATGCGCAGTCGATCACCGACGCCGCCTTCCAGCACATGCTCGGCTATATTAAGCCCGGTATGACCGAGAAGCAGGTCCGCAACGAGCTCGAGAACTTTATGTTCGCCAACGGCGCCGACAGCCTGGCCTTTGGCTCCATCGTCGCGAGCGGTCCCAACACCGCCAATCCGCATGCCGTCCCGAGCGACCGCGTGATCGAGAAGGGCGACTTTGTCCTCATGGATTACGGTGCGGGCTACTGCGACTACCGCTCCGACATGACGCGTACTGTCGTGATGGGCGAGCCCACCCAGGAGCAGCTCGACCTGTACGCGCTCGTGCGCCGCACCCATGAGGAGTGCGTCGCCGCTATCCATCCGGGCGTCGAGGGCAACGACATTTTCAAGCTTTCCAAGAAAATTATTGGCGATGCCGGCTATGGCGATTACTACAACCATGGTCTGGGCCACGGCGTGGGCATCGACATCCACGAGCTGCCTAACTTCAACCGCAGCAAGAATATCATCGAAGTCGGCTCGGTTATCACCATGGAGCCCGGCGTGTACCTGCCCGGCGTGGGCGGCGTGCGCCTGGAGGACTACGGCGTCGTCACCGAGAACGGCTACGAGCCCTTCACCAAGACCCCGCACGACCTGCATATTATCGATTGCTAAACCATCCATTTGGGTTTTTGGAGGCGGGGCGTCCGGATCGATTCGGGCGTCCCGCGTTCTCTTTTTATGCGCTCGCCGCAGCCGGCGTCTGCAAGTGTATAATTTCGCTCGTATGTAATTTGGACGCTTGTGCGTCTCGCCAATAACAAGAAAGGTCGCTATGCCTACTATCTCTACCGCCGACTTCAAGAACGGCCTCGGTCTCCGCATTAAGGACAAGGTCTACACCATTGTCGAGTTCCAGCACGTCAAGCCGGGCAAGGGCGGCGCTTTCGTGCGCTACAAGACCCGCGACATCAAGAGCGGCCGCGTCGTCGAGAACACCTGCAACGCCGGCACCAAGTTCGAGAGCGTCATGCTCACCACCCGTGAGTTCCAGTACCTCTACAACGACGGCGCCGATTACATCTTCATGGACAACGAGTCTTACGAGCAGGTTCCCGTTCCCGAGGACATGGTGGGCGAGAACGCCAAGTGGCTGCGCGAGAACGACACCTGCCAGCTGCTCTTCGCCGACGACGAGCTCATGGGCGTGACCCCGCCGATGTTTATCGAGACCACCATCGTCCAGACCGACCCGGGCTTCAAGGGCGATACCGTCCAGGGTTCCACCAAGCCGGCCACCATCGACACCGGCGCTGTCATCCAGGTCCCCATGTACCTCAACGAGGGCGAGGTCATTAAGGTTGACACCCGCGACGGCAAGTTCGTCTCCCGCGTCTAGCAACCAACTCTTCTAGGAGGACTCATGCCCCAGGAAATCAAGATTGACGGCATCGGCATTTCGCCCGATGTTCTGACCGCCATCGTCTCGCGCGCCGTGTCCGATGTCGAGGGCATCGCCTCCGTTGGCGTCAAGGACCTTGCCACCAACCTTGTCTCCATGATGCTCTCGTCCAAGGCCCCGGCTTCCGAGCCGGCGGTCGAGGCCGAGGTCGTCGGCGACAAGCTCGCACTCACCGTGCGTGTCGTGGTGTTCTTTGGCTATCCGTTCAAGAAACTCGCCGAGGCCGTTCGCGCCGCCGTGGTCGCCGCCATCGATGCCCAGGTGGGCGTTGAGGTCGAGCGCGTTGACGTTTGCATCGACGGCCTCGTTTTCCCCAAGGAGTAACCTTTGAGCCTTAAGGTTTATCGCGGGCGTACGCTTGCCCGCAGTCAGGCGCTGCAGCTGCTGTTCCAGGCTGAGGCCACGGACAGCCCGCTCGAGCGCGTCCTCGAGGGCGATTTCCTGATCTCGAAGGGTCCCCTCGACCCCTACGCGCTGGAGCTGTGCCGCGGTGCCTACGAGCATATCGACCGCATCGACTGCGCTCTGCGCTCCGTTGCCAAGAACTGGGATCTTATACGCATGCCCGGCGCCGACCGTAACCTGCTGCGTATCGCCGTCTACGAGATGCGTTTCCTCACCGACGAGGAGGTCTCGGACGCCATCGTGATCAACGAGGCCGTCGAGCTTGCCAAGGCCTATGGCACCGACCAGTCCGCGTCGTTCGTCAACGGCGTGCTGGGTAAGATCGCTCGCAGCGAGGAGCTGCCGGGCGAGGACCTATACCAGGAGCTGCTGGCCGAGGATCGCGCTCGCGAGGAGGCACAGGCTGCCGAGGCTGCCGCTAAGGTTGCGGTTGCCCAGGCTGAGGCTGGTGTGCTGGCCGAGGATGCGGACGCTGCTGAGGCCGTCGAGGCCGACTCCGTCGAGGAGTAGCCAT
>USBA01000130.1 GCA_900552735.1 uncultured Collinsella sp.
GGTCGGCCACGATAGCAGCCTCGCCCTCGGAGTGCTTACCGCCGCGCATGCCGGTGTACTTGCCGGACTGGACGAGCGTGCCCTCGGCAGCATGGGCACAATCCCAGTCGACGGTCTCGGCATGGAAGGTATCGATGGTCTCGCCGCTGGCCTCGACGGCAGCGCGATCGTCATCGTCCAGGATGATCGGCACGATCGGCAGGTCGTACTTGCGGGCAAACTCAAAGTCGCGCTGGTCGCCACAGGGAACGGCCATGACGGCGCCGGTGCCGTAGTCGGCCACGACATAATCGGCAACCCACACGGGGACCTTCTCGCCGTTGACGGGGTTCACCACGTAGCGGCCGGTAAAGGCACCGTGCTTCTCGAGGGTGCCCTGGGCACGCTCGACGGCAGAGATATGCTTGGAGTCCTCAACGATCTTGGTGACGGCCTCCTCGTACTCCGTGCCCTCGACGAGCTCGTGCAGACGAGCGTACTCGGGAGCCAGAACAAAGAAGGACACACCAAAGAGGGTGTCGGCGCGCGTAGTGAAGACGGTGATCTTGCCCTCGTCGCCCTCGATGGGCTCGCCGTCCTGGTCGCACAGGGTAAAGTCGACCTCGGCGCCCTCGGAGCGGCCGATCCAGTTGGCCTGCATCTGCTTGACGCGCTCGGGCCAGCCGGGGAGCTTCTCCAGGTCGTCGAGCAGCTCCTGGGAGTACTCGGTGATCTTGAAGTACCACTGCTCAAGGTCGCGCTTCTCGGGCTCGGTGCCGCAGCGCCAGCACTTACCCTCGGTGACCTGCTCGTTGGCCAGAACGGTCTTGCAGTTAGGGCACCAGTTGACCGGGTTCTTCTTGCGGTAGACCAGGCCCTTTTCCCACAGCTTCTCAAAGATCCACTGACCCCAACGATAGTAGTCGGGGCTGCAGGTCTTGACCATGCGATCCAGATCGTAGGAGAAGCCCATGCGCTTCATCGTGGCAAGCGCCTGGTCCATGTTCTTATACGTCCAGGCGGCAGCCTGCGTGTTGTGCTTGATGGCGGCGTTCTCGGCGGGCAGGCCAAAGGCGTCAAAGCCGATGGGGTGCAGCACGTCGTAGCCGCGCATGCGGGCCTGACGGGCCATGGCATCGCCGATGGTGTAGTTGCGCGCGTGGCCCATGTGCAGGTCGCCCGACGGATACGGGAACATCTCGAGGACGTACTTCTTGGGCTTGCTGTCGTCGGTGTCGACGGCAAAGAGGTTGGAGTCCTCCCAGGCCTTCATCCACCTGGACTCAATGGCCTGCGCGTCGTAAGCAGGGATCTCGTCCTTATGATCTGTGCAATCGCACATATCAGCTCCTTTGTTAGCTGGGTTGGGGCGGGGCGTTCTTACCTTTGCTCGCTGCTGCGGACAGTCCTGCTCGCACGAAGAGCACATTAAGTGCTCTTCGGCTCGTGCGGAACTTGCAGCGAGCAAAGGTAAGAACGCCCCGCCACATCGTTAACTCGCATGATGATAGCAAATACGACAAGCGAGATGCCTGCGACTTGCGGGCATCTCGCTTTATCTAAATAACGTGGTTGATACTCAACCTTTATGTGCAGCTCTTATCCTATCGATAAGACACAGACTGCTGCGAATCCTTAACGACAACGTCGTGGGCGCCGCCTTCGACGATGGAGGTCGAGCTCACCAGGGTCAGGCGTGCCTTTTCCTGGAGCTCGGGGATCGAGAGGGCGCCGCAGTTGCACATCGTGGACCGGATCTTGCTCAGCGAAAGCTGGACGTTGTCTTTCAGCGAGCCGGCGTATGGTACGTAGGAATCGACGCCTTCTTCGAAGGAGAGCTTGGCGTCGCCGCCCATGTCGTAGCGCTGCCAGTTGCGGGCGCGGGCGGAACCTTCGCCCCAGTATTCCTTCATGTAGTTGCCGCCGATGCGCACGCGGTTGGATGGGGATTCATCGAAGCGGGCGAAGTAGCGACCAAGCATCATAAAGTCGGCACCCATAGCAAGGGCGAGCGTCATGTGGTAGTCGTAGACGATACCGCCGTCGGAGCACACGGGCACGTAAACACCGGTCTCCTCGTAGTACTCGTCACGGGCGCGGCAGACGTCAATCAGTGCGGTGGCCTGGCCACGACCGATACCCTTGGTCTCGCGGGTGATGCAGATAGAGCCGCCGCCGATACCGACCTTGATGAAGTCGGCACCGCAGTCCGCCAAAAAGCGGAAGCCCTCGGCGTCGACGACGTTACCGGCACCAACCTTGACGTCCTCGCCATAATTGGCGCGGATCCACTCGATGGTGCGCTTCTGCCACTCGCTGAAGCCCTCGGAAGAGTCGATGCACAGGACATCGGCACCGGCCTCGATGAGCAGCGGCACGCGCTCGGCATAGTCGCGGGTGTTGATACCGGCGCCGACCATGTAGCGCTTGTCGCCGTCGAGCAACTCGTTGGGGTTGGTCTTGTGGCTGTCGTAGTCCTTGCGGAAGACGATGCCCATCAGGTGATCGTTGTCGTCGACGATGGGCAGAGCGTTGAGCTTGTTGTCCCAGATGACGTCGTTGGCGACCTTGAGGCTGATGTTCTTGTCGCCCACGATGAGCTGCTCACGCGGGGTCATGAACTCGGAAACCTTCTTCTGGTGGTCATCGCGGCTGGGACGATAGTCACGGCTGGTAACGATACCCAGGAGCTTGCCCTTGGGGGTGCCATCGTCGGTGACCGGCATGGTGGAGTGGCCGGTCTTCTCCTTGAGCTCGATGACCTGCTCCATGGTCATGTCGGGGGTCAGCGTGGAATCGGACTGAACGAAACCAGCCTTGTGATCCTTAACGGCCTTGACCATAGCAGCCTCGGACTCGGGGGTCTGAGAACCGTAGATGAAGGACAGGCCACCCTCGGTAGCAAGCGCGACACCCATGTCGACGCCCGAGACGGACTGCATGATGGCGGAAACCATGGGGATGTTCAGGGTGATTGCCGGCTTCTCACCGCGCTTAAAGCGGGTCAGCGGCGTCTTAAGAGAGACGTTGTTGGGGATGCACTGCGAGGACGAGTAACCAGGGACCAGCAGATACTCCGAAAACGTGTGGGACTCACCGGGAAAGAACGTAGCCATGTTTCTCCTTTTTCCATGCGACCGGTCGGCTGCAGGCCTCGTAGGACCCAGCCCAACCTTGGGCGCCCAATACTGGGGAAGTATCTTAACGCACTTTGACTGCTACAATGCATGATTTAAGAAGAGCACACGAGGGTTTGACGCAGACTTTGAGTTTGCCCAGCAAACACTTTAGCGGGGAGACGCGAGGCACATGAAGTACAAGACGACGGCAAAGTTGGTCATTCAAGCGTGCGACAAAGATCTGCCGGGCGTCTTCGGCCATGGTTGCGTTTTGTTGCTGCAGGGCATAGCCCGCGAGCACTCGCTCAACCGCGCCGCCAAGAGCATGGGCATGGCGTATTCCAAGGCCTGGCGCATCGTGAACGAGGCCGAAGGCCAGCTGGGCTGCAAGCTCATCGAGCGCGACGGCGCCCGCGGATCCACGCTCACCCCCGCCGGCGAGCGAGCCATAGCGGTCTACGAGGGGCTGCAGGCCGACATAAACCAGGTCATTGCTACCAAAGCCAACGACCTCATCGCCAGCATCAAAGAGTAGCTAATTTGCGTAGGGCGTTGTCGAGGGCGGACGCTACAGCCAGGGGGTTGTCGGTGCCGGCGAAGAGGCGGATGGTGCTCCCCTGCTTGCCGCGTGGGGCTGAAAGACGCGTCGTTGCTCCGCCGGCGGGCGATGTGCGAAACTCCCCCGGCAAAGTATCGAACAGGTCATCCGCACTGTGCTCGATAAGGTCAAATTCTACTGCCGGACCAAAGCCGTGCTCGAGGATTCCCGTTGCAACCGCATGGTCGGGATGCGAGCTCAGCCCGGGATAGCGCACGTTGCGTACCATCTCGTTAGCCGCCAGATACTCGGCCAGCGCACGGGCGCGGTCGAAATGCGCCTGCATGCGGGTATCGAGCGAGTCCAGCACGCGCTCCAGCACACCGGCCTCATCAGCAGGCAAATTAAGCTTGGCCAAGCCGCAGCCCTCAAGCAGGGCATATGCGCACTCGGCAGCGGCATCCACACGATGGCGCTTGAGCTGCGAGCGCGCCACCGAGACGGCGACGAGCTTGCGCGGAGCTTCGCCGGCACACACGCGATCGAGCGCCTCGAGCGACAGCGCAGCACCCAGCCGCAGCAGATCGCAGCCAAAAGCCGACGCCACGGTGTTATCCACCACGAGCAGTGCGCGGGCTTCGCGAGCCACGCGACCCAGAGCGCGAAGATCGGGCACACGCAGACCAAACCCGCCGATGGAATTGACGAACCACCACAGGTGCGACCCCTCGGCATCAAACGAAGCATGAAAACCCTCGGACGCGGCAGCAAACGCATCGGCAGACGGAGAGCCCACGAGCACAACGTCGCAGCCATCAAAGCCGTGCGCAAACGCTTCGGTAAAGTCATCCGCAAAGGCCACCAGGCGGTCACCAGGACGCACAATACCCAGCAGCGAAAGCGCTGCCGGCACGTGCCGGGCAGCAAATAGATGCACCTCACGCGCGCCGGTCCTCAAAGCCCAGGCCTCTTCTAGCTGTTGCACGTCCACGCAGCACCGTCCCTTCACAAGCAAAAACCCACGATGCGGATGTTCCCCGCATCGTGGGCAACGGCTGCAGTATAGCGCCGATAGACGACCAATCGCCTAGATGTTGAGCGTGTGATAGGTCACGTTCGCGCCCGGAGCGTCAACGGTCACGCCATAGGCCTCGGGATAGATGCGCGTCGAGAACACGAGCGCGCCATCGTTCACAAACACCTCGACCGACGAAACATCGCCAACAATGCGCACGTTACGAACCTCGTCGACGGGCTCCCAGCGCACGGTGCGACCGCAGCCGGCAGAAGCGCGGCTCTCATCGGTAAATCGCATCTCAAAGCGCGCGGGCAGTTCGCCCTCGGCAGGCATAAACGACAGCCTTAGCTCGCCATCAACGGTTGTGGTAAACGCGCGGTGGACGCCGTCGACAACAACGTCAAAGCAGGTATCGCCGGCAACCTCCAACGAGCCCTCCCCCACACGCACCGAGGCATAATGGCGCTCGATCTCGCGCGTCGGCTGCTGCAGTACCACGCCGCCGTCACCGGCCGTAAGCTCGCGCGGCACCGTCATGCAGTGCTGCCAGCCGCACACCACGGTCGGTGCGTTGCCATAGGTCGGCTCATCGGGCATGCCCATCCAGCCGATTAGAATATGGCGACCGTCCTCGGCCGTGAACTCCTGCGGCGCATAGAAGTCAAAACCGGCGTCCCACAGGCGGAACTCGCCCAGCTCATAAGCGTCCTTGCCACCCGTAATGTCGCCCGATACAGGCATGTAGCCAGCGGCATACACATTGCCGCGATCCCAACGACCGCCCTCAAGGCCCTGGGGCGAGAACGACAAAAATGCAGCGGTATCGACATTCGCATCGAGCTCAATATAGCCGGGGCACTCCCACATAAAGCCAAAACGCTCGGGCGTAGACACGCGGTTCTCAAGCTCCCAGCTCAGCATATCGGCCGAGCCATACACCAGGATCTCGCCCACATCGCGCCCGGCACCCTCACCGTGCATCGCACAAAAACGGCTCTCGACATGCGGACCATCCACGCGACGACGCGCGCCCAGCACCATGTGATAACGCCCGTCCGAGTCACGCCACACCTTGGGGTCGCGCACGTGACAGGTCAAATCCTCGGGATA
>USBA01000131.1 GCA_900552735.1 uncultured Collinsella sp.
AGAGCAAACCACCCCTTTTAGGGGTGGTTTTGATGCAAAAGCGGGCGATGCCCGAGTGTTCTCGCAGATGTTTTGCGTGGATAAGGGCGCGCGTTGTACCATATAGACGTATATGTGTACATATGAAAGGGGCCCCGTGGCCAAGACGGTATATTCCGATAACCAAAATAATGTCGATGCCCTGGCTGAGCGTCTGAGCAGCCAGACGTCGCTTTCTGCCGAGCGCGCCAAGCTGGTTGCCTACGACCTGCTCTGCCGCAAGGCGCTCAAGATCAAGTCGAGCGCGCTGGCGCAGATTTTCCGCTCCGTCGATAAGGAATGCGACACCAAGGCGATGCGCGACGAACTCATCGCGGCAAAGATCGTTACCAAGATCGAGGGCAGCGGCATTAACGGGCGCCCGGCGTTCTATACCATCAATGCCGAGATCCGCGATGCCCAGGAGCAGCCTGCCGAGTCCGTCGAAGATTTTGTCGTCGAGGATTCCGCTGACGTGCCTGCTGTGGAAGAAGTCGCTCCGCGTGAGCATGTCGATACCGATGAGTTGCTCGATGAGAATGTTGTGCGTGCCTTTACGGCCAAGGCAGGACGCGGCGGTTTTGGCGGGGGTGGCAAACGCGATGCGCAGCGCCGTGCCCAGCAGGAGCGCTTCCGTCGCGCCGTTGCTCAAAAGGATGAACTCGATACCGAGACTGTTGTGACCGAGGTTGCCGCTGAGTCGCAGAAGCCCGCGAAGGAGCAAAAGCCCGTGGAGGCCCAAGAGCCCAAGCGTCGTCGCGGTGCTCACTTTAAGGCTGTGCAGCAGGATGTCGCGCATGAAGCTGAAGAGCCTTCCGAGGTTGCGGACGATGTTGAGGAGTCTGCCAAGAGGGCTCCGGGTTCGTGTCGTCCCGGCCGCGGTTTTGCGGGACGCGCGTATCCCGTAAAGCGTCAGGAGAAGGGCGAGCCGGCTTCGACCGCTCAGGCCGATAAGGCCGAACAAACTGAGAAAACCGTTGAGCCGGTGGCTTGCGAGCAGCAACCTTCCGAGTCGCAGCCTGCGGCCGACGCCGAGGTCAAAGCTCAGCAGTCCGCTGATAAGCAGACGGGGGAGAGCGCTTCGAGCAAGCCCCGCCGTCGTCGTCACCGTGGCGGTCGTGGCTCAAATGCCGAGGCCCCGGCCGAGAAGGCGGCGACGCAAAGCAAGGATGTGAAGGCTGAGGCCCCGGTGGAGCAACCCAAGCGCCAGCCGGCGAAGGGGGACAAGCCCGAGCGCTCGCAAAAGGGTCCGTCCGCGCCAAAGCAAGAGCGTAAAGCTCAGGCAGATTCCAAGCGCAAATCCCAGGCGCAGTCCAAACCGACTGCAAACGATGTGGCCCCCCAGCAGCCTGAGCCGCTCGCTCATGGCGAGGTTTCGGCGTTTGCTCTGGCCCGTGTCCTGGGCAGGCAGCTGCTCAAGGTCGTTCCCACGCCTACGGCGCTCTCCAAGATTAAGGAGCAGCAGACTCAAATTGTTAAGGTCGAGGGCAAGGACGGCAAAAAGGCTCCGCAGCGCACTCAGCACAACGAGATGTCCAACCGCAAGATTGCCGAGGAGATTGCGATCATCCAGGCTTGGATAGAGCAGAATCGCGGCGCCGACACGCCGGTCGCTTCGCGTCGCCAGCGCGCCTACCAGATTTTTAACGATGAGAAGGCCTTTGACGGCAAGCATGGCGAGCGTCTGATTCGGCGTATGACCGAAAAGGGCATTAGCATGCAGGCAATCAAGGTTGCTCCCAACCGTCCTGTGCACTTTACGGGCTTCTTTACGCTGGGCGCCGACAAGCCGTTCATTATGGTCGAGAACCTGGACACCTATGACGAGATCGTCAAGCTCCTGCGCGGCCGCAAGCACGCTAAGCTTTTTGGCACCAAGGTGGGTGGCGTGATCTTTGGCGGTGGCTGCAAGGCGAGCGTTTCGCACGCACTGGATGATTATCTGGCCGAGATCGGCTATCGCTTTAACTATGTCTACTACGTGGGCGATATCGACCGAGAGGGTGCGCGCATTGTCGAGCAGACCCGTAATGCCAATGTTGTTGAGATTCGCCTGCATGCCGGTATGTATCGCACCATGCTCGCCGAGCACAAGCGCCGCGTGAAGGCCGGCGGTGAGTGTGAGCCCGCGGCTGCCAACCAGGGCGTGCCGCAGAACCTAGCGGCGACGATCAAAGATTTGCCTATGGTCACGCGCGTGCAGTTCCGCAACGTGCTGCGCGAGGGCGGACGCATTCCGCAGGAGATTCTGATGACCGCCGACTATCGGGATGGCGACTCGGGAAGCTTCGACCGCATGCTGAACAACTAAATTTCGCCGGCCCCGGGAGAGCGTGGACACCGGCTTAGGTTTCCTGCTCTACAGTCCTGCTCACGACGGAGGCCACATTAAGTGGCCTTCTTTGCGTGCGGAACTCGCGACAAACTTAATGCCCGGCCCGCCGGGGCCACGCGCCATTTTGTAGATGGCGCCTCGCTTTTCGGAACTGGGCTGATATTTTCTAGATGTAAGGCGCTCTTGGTCCTTTCGGGCTTGGGGCGTCTGTCTTATATAGGTAGATTCCTTGCGGGTTCGAATCCCTCCGCTTGGCGGCGTTGGCTCGATTTTCTTAACGCGAGGAGCTCTCGGTCGACGTGGGACGGAGGGATTCCGCGTCCGCCTGCCGGCGGCCGCGCCCCGCTGCGTCGCTTCGCTCCTTGCGTGCTGCGCTGGAAAACGCTTCGCATTTCCTCAGCTCCGCACCCTTGCGGGTTCGAATTCCTCCGCTTGCCCACAAGAAAGCGCCCTGGGCCGTTATGGGCTTAGGGCGCTCAGTTTTAATGGCTGGGACGGAGGGATTCGAACCCCCAACAGCCGGCACCAAAAACCGGAGTTCTACCGTTGAACTACGTCCCAATGTGTAGTGTTGCCCAAAAGCAACCCGTTTAGTTTACCTAATCTGCGAGGGCATCGCAAACGCCATCGAGCAGGCGTACGGCGAGTGTCTGCGCATCACTTGCGGTGAAGGTTCCGTTGTAGCGCGTCATGCCCGTGAGCTCAATGCGGATGCGCGCGGGCTTTTGCTGCGCGGCGACATTGGCGGTGCGGATGCGCTGTGCAAGGTTGTGACACTCGGCAAGGGCGATCGTGGCGCGCGGCGCAGCATCTGCGGGCAGCTCATCGCTTGCGATCTCGAGCACCAGATCCACGTCGGTCGGAACCTCGGAATCGCAAAGCATCATGCCGCTGCTGTCGGTCGTCGCCGTGGCGATGTTCCACATGCGCGATGCAACGCTGCGTGCGATGGGGTCCTCACCGATGACGGCAATCTGGAAGCGCTCGAGCACGTTGGCGGCGCGGGCAAAACCGATGCGCGACTCGGCCTCGGTAACCGAGGGCTTGCCCTCCCACACGTGATGCAGGCGGTTGATATAGGCGTAGGTATCCTGGAACGCCATGCCATCGGCAAACAGGCCAACATTTTCCTGGAACTGCTGCAGAGCGGCCTCGGTGTGCGGGCCAAAATAGCCGTCGTCCTCTCCGCAGGCAAAACCCAAAACGTTGAGCGCGCGCTGCAGGGCCTGAACGTCGGCGCCATGGAAATTGGGCATGCGCAGATAGAGCGTGCGGTCGCCCAGTTTATACGAGGCGTCTACCAGGGCGCTCCAACAGGGGATATCGACGGCGCAGCCAGCGGCAAGGCCACTGTCGAGCCTAAAGGTGCCAACAGCCTGCTCGGTGGTGGTGCCAAAGCGCTTGTCGGAGACCTCGGTGTCATCGATTGTATAGCCGAGCTGCAGAAGGCGGGACTGGACGTCCTCGACGGCTGCTCCCTGCATGCCCGTTGTAATAGGTTCCATGAACGAACCCCTTTCGGCGTACCATTCGTACTATTTGAGCGTGTGTCGGATAGACAACGCAAAGGGATGCATAAACATGCACTCAACAGTGTAGCAAGTTGTACCCAAATACGCTGCTGACAGGTTTTATTACCCCCGCTAGTTAAGGCGCTCCACAAAGAAATCTGCCATGGAGAGGAACAGCTCGCGTGCGTGCGGATCAAGCTCAACGTTCTCGATGGCCGCTTTGGCCTTGGCGGTCAGGTCGAGCGCGTAAGTGTGGGCGTAATCGATGGAGCCGGTCTCCTGGAAGATCTCCACGGCGCGTGCGAGTTGCGCGGGGTCCTCGGTGCCCGAGGAAAGGATTGCCTCGACCTCGTCGTGATAACGCTCGTCTGACAGGGCGTGCACGGCGACGAGGGTGCGCTTGCCCTCGGTGATATCGGTGCGGAAGTCCTTGTTGGCGGCCTCTTTGGTGCCGATCAAGTTGAGCAGGTCGTCTTGAATTTGGAAGGCAAGGCCCGTGTGCAGGCCAAAGGCGCGCAGCGCCTCAATTTGCTCCTCGCTGCCTCCGCCAATGATGGCTCCGGTGGCAAGCGGCGTGGCTCCGCTGTAGTACGCCGTCTTGTGTGTTGCCATGTCCAGATAATCGTCGACCGAGATGTCAAAGCGTCCATCGCGGACCCAGCCCAAGTCGAGCGCCTGGCCCTCGATGGTGCGAACGATCATCTCGGTGAGCTCGTGGAGCACGCGCAGTTTCGCGTCGGACTCCAGCGTGGGGTCGTCGAGAACCGTCTTGGTGACCATGGTGAGCGCTAGGTCGCCACAATTGATGGCAAGCCCCGTGCCCTCGGTGAGGTGCATGCAGGGCTTGCCGCGGCGCAGCTGTCCGTTGTCGGCGATGTCGTCGTGGATGAGTGCGCCCGACTGAAAGTGCTCGATGGCCGCCGCGGCGCTGCGGGCGCTCTCAAAGCTGCCGCCTACCGCGGTGGCGGCGAGCATGCAGATGAGCGGGCGGTGGCGCTTGCCAGCGTTTGCCGTAAATGCCGAGAGCGGGGTATACAGGTAGCGCTCGATATCGGCGGAAGTCGCCTGTCCGTCAAAGAACGTGGCCAGATAGTCGTTAATCTGGTCAAAGTGCTGGGCTAAAAAGCTGGTAAACGGACTGGACACGGGTTCTCGCATTCTTTGATAGGTTGCATCGTTGCATTATGCAGACAACATATTGCCACATTAGGGCGTCGAGCGCGGCGGTTGAAGACGATTGGTCCATGCGGCCGCAAGTGCGGTAGGGGCTTGGCTAGATAAGCCCAAAGTGTTCGAGCGCGGTGACGACGCCGTCGTGGTCGATGCTGTCGGTGACATAGTCGGCCTTTTCCTTGAGGAAGTCCGGTGCGTTGCCCATGGCGATACCGACATCGACGGCGTTCATCAGCGAGATGTCATTGCTGGCATCACCGATGCCATACACCGTTCCATGGTTGGGGTCGAGAGCGTCGAGTACGGACTGGATACCCTCGCGCTTGGTACATTCGCGAGGCGAAATCTCGGTCACTTCGAGCTCGAGCTCGTTAAAGCAGAGCAGCGGCTCAAACGCTTGATCCTGAGCGATGCGGTTGGCAAGCGACGTGGACATTAAGATCTTGTAGGCGCTGTAATGTTGCAGCTGCGTAATTGCATCGCCCACGGTGCGGGCGTATCCGGGGGCGTCGGGCGCATCGGCACTCATGCGAACGACGCCATTGAGTCCCTCAAAACGAATCACTTCGTCCGATTGCTCAAGAATGGGAGCAAGGCGCTGCAGCATGCCGGGCGTCATCGCCAAATCGCGAATCACGCGTCCCTCAAGTTCGACATAGCCACCCGCGAGGCAGACGATGCCGGTCCAGGGCAGCTCGAGCAGCTTTGGATGGATGCAGCT
>USBA01000132.1 GCA_900552735.1 uncultured Collinsella sp.
GCTTTGGCGCTGACGCCCGAGGAGGCGAAGCGTTACCGCGTCCAGCCTTACATCGACAACATGGGCGATATGCTGGCTGCTGCCGATTTGGCGCTCTCGCGTTCGGGCGCATCGAGCGTGGCCGAGATCGCTGCGCTCGCCGTACCCTCGGTGCTCGTGCCGTATCCGCATGCGACGGCCGACCACCAAACCACCAATGCCCGTTATCTGGTCGACGCCGGGGCCGGCGTGCTCTGCGCCGATGCCGATATCGATACCCAGGAGTTTGCCGATGAGCAGCTGCATCTTATCGATGATGCGCAGGCGCGCGATGCCATGCGTCAGGCGGCTCGCGGTTTGGCCCAGGACCGCGCTGCCGTCCTTTTGGCAGACGCGGTAGAAGGATTGCGTTAGTTAGACGGGATATCGCGGGTCGCCCTCGCGCGGATGCGGTAGGTGCGGTACAGTAGACGGGTTACAGGCAGTGTTTACGCAAGGAGTACACGAGCACATGGCTGATTCCCAGACTGCAACCTCCGCGCCCGATTTCAAGAGCGCCCATTTTATCGGTATCGGTGGCGCCGGCATGAGCGGCATCGCCCTCGTCCTTCACGAACGCGGCTATGTCGTTACCGGCTCCGACCTTAAGACGTCGCGCTATATTCGCCAGCTTACCCGCGCCGGCGTGAAGGTGCATGTGGGCCATGAGGCCGCCACCATCGACGAGGTCAAGCCCGACGTCGTCGTGGTCTCTACCGCTATTCCCGAGTCCAACCCCGAGCTCGTCCGTGCGCGCGAGCTGGGTATTCCCGTGTGGCCTCGCGCCAAGATGCTCTCGGCTCTGGGCCACGGCTACACCACCGTCGCCGTCGCCGGTACTCACGGCAAGACCACGACCTCTTCGATGTGTGCCACCATGCTCGACCGCATGGGTCTGGACCCTAGCTTCCTGATCGGTGGCATTGTCGAGGGCTACGATACCAACGGCAAGAACGGCTCGGGCGACTATTTTGTCGCCGAGGCGGATGAGTCCGACAGCTCCTTCCTGTTCCTTAACCCCAATGTGGTCATCGTGACCAACGTCGAGGCCGACCATCTCGATCATTACTCGGGTATCGAGGAGATCGAGGCCACCTTCGCCAAGTTTATGAGTTTGGTGGGCGAGGACGGCACGGTCATCGTCTGTGGCGAGGACCCGCATCTGGTCGAGCTCGCCAAGTCGACGGGCCGTCATGTGCTTTCCTATGGCTTTGCCGAGACCAACGACATCGTCTGCGTGCATCCGGATGTCAAGGGCATCCAGAGCGACTTTATCGTTCGCTTTGAGGACGGCACCGAGCACGCTGTCGAGATTAAGAGCAACCCCGGTCGTCACAACATGCTCAACGCCACGGCCGTCTTGACCGTCGCCCATGTCCTAGGCCTCGATATCGACGCCGCCGCTAAGGCACTTTCGAGTTTTGAAGGCGTCCGCCGTCGCTTTACCCACGTGGGCGATATCGACGGCATCACGGTGGTTGACGATTACGGCCACCATCCCACCGAGATCAAGGCGACGCTCGCTGCTGCCTCTTCGCTGGGCTACAAACATGTCGACGTCGTGTTCCAGCCGCACCGCTATTCGCGCCTGCAGGCTCTGTGCGATGACTTTGCCGACGCATTCGCCAATGCTGACAAGCTGCTGTTGATTGACGTGTTCTCTGCCGGCGAGATGCCCATCCCGGGCGTCACGTCCAAGATGCTTGCCGATACCGTGCGCGCCAAGCATCCTGGCAAGGAGGTCGTGTACTGCTCGAGCCGTCTTGAGCTCAATGAGGAGCTCGAGAAGATGGTGGGCGAGGGCGATTTGCTGCTTACCATGGGCGCCGGCGACGTCACGACGGTCGGCCCCGAGTTCATCGAGTATCTGACTGCCAAGAAAGACGCTTAAACCCCATGGGTCTGTTTAACGCCGTCATGGCGCTTTCGGGCATGATCGATACGGACGTAATTGAGGATGAACGCCTCGCGCGCCATACGAGCTATCGTATCGGCGGCAAGGCGGACCTCTTTGTGACGTGTCACAGCTATCATGCCCTGCGTCGCGCCGTGGCGGTGCTCGATCGTGAGCAGGTGCCGTGGGTCATTATCGGCAAGGGATCTAATCTGCTTGTTGCCGATGCAGGCTATCGCGGCGCTGTCATTTCGTTGGGGCGTGAGTTCCAGCGTACGGTTGTCGCCGAAGACGGTTGTACGCTGACGGTCGGTGCGGGCGTGATATTCGCTCGCCTAGTCAACGACGCGCTGTCGCGCAGCCTTTCGGGCCTTGAGTTTGCGGTCGGTATTCCCGGCTCCGTTGGCGGCGCCGTGTCCATGAATGCCGGCACGCGAACCGAGTGGATTGGCTCGCTGGTCGAAGATGTCGTTACGTTTGACCCGAGCTACGGCATCAAGCATTACGCGGGCTCGGAGATCGCTTGGGGCTACCGTGAATGCAGCCTGCCGCGTAACGAGATCATTCTGGAGTGCGTGCTCAAGCTCAAACCTGCGCCCAAGGCCGATATCCGTGAACGTATGGAGCGGTACCTGACGCGGCGTAAGCGCACACAGCCCATGGGCTGTGCATCCTGCGGGTCGGTATTTCGCAACCCGCCCGATGCGAGCGTGGGCAAGCTTATCGAGGATTGTGGATTAAAGGGTTTTTCGGTTGGCGGCGCGGAAGTTTCGCCCGTACACGCTAATTTTATCGTTAATAACGGAACCGCCTCGGCCGATGACGTGGCCGCGGTTATCAGACATGTGCACGGAAAGGTGAGGGAGGCGTATGGCATCGAGCTCAGACCGGAAGTTAAATTCCTCGGCTTCTAGAGCATCGAAACCAACCTTCCGCCGCGCCGGAGGGCGTTCCGGCGCACCGTCTCAGCCTCAACGTAAATCCGTTATGCCTTCTAAGCCTGCTGGATCCGTGCGGCCTGCCAAGCGTCCGGCTGCCGGCTCGCAGCTTGGCGGACGCCCCACGGCCAAAAAGGTTGCTCGTTCGGCGGCACGTCCCTCGGTGACGCCCAAACCGGCGATGGGCGCCAAGCCTTCTCGCCCCATAGCGTCGCCCAAGCCCTCGTTGGGGGCAAAGGTGACGCGTCCCGGCCGCGCGCTGGGTGCATCTAAGCCACGTATGCTGACGTCGGTGTCGGCTTCCGCAAAACCGCAATCGGGCAAAAAGGGCTCTAATCCGTTGTCATCGATCGGCGCCTTGGCAAATCATGCGGCGGGTGCCGCTTCTGCCGTTAAGGGCAAGGGCAAAATCGTGGGCGGCATCCTTGCCGCTCTGGCAGTGCTTGCAGTCGTTGCCGTCGTCGTCATTAACTCTGGCCTGTTCGCCGCTACCGATATTCAGATCCAGGGCAGCGAGCATGTGACCAAGCACGATGCCATCCAGCTGATCGATCTGCCCGAGAACACGTCGCTGTTCAATGTGAATCCCGACCAGATCACCGAGGGCCTCAAGCAAAATCCGTGGGTCTCGGGCGTGGATGTTCAGCGTCAATATCCCCATACGCTCATCATCACGCCGACGGAACGCAAGGTTATCGCAATTGCCTACATTAGCTCCGACGATCTTGCATGGGCGATCGGGGACGATGACACATGGATTGCACCGCTGTCTACCTCTGTCGATGTTGACGACCAGGGCAATGTCATTACAACGGGAGAGGGTGCCAACACCCTAAACGGTATCGATGCCGCCCTGGCACTCGCTAAACATTACGGTGCCGTGCTGTTGACCGATGTCTCGGCCGATGTCGCACCGGTTTCGGGGCAAGCCGTAAATTCCAAGGCCGTCAAGGCCGGCCTGGATTACGTCCGCGGTTTCTCGAGCGAGTTCCTGGGCCAGGTCAAGGATATTTCCACGCCCTCGGTCGAGGCCATCTCGGCGAATCTCGATAACGGTATCGAGGTGTCGCTCGGAGATTCGGACGACATTGCCAAAAAGGAGCGTATCGTGACCAAGCTGCTTTCGCAGGTGGAGGGCGTGACGTATATCAACGTTCGATCTCCTGGCAACTATACGTTTAGGAACGCACCGACCTCGTAGCGTTTTCTGGCCTTTGTTGACGGGGCATACCGCGCCGTTTATCTGGTTTGTTTGGTTTTCACCGTCAATTATTTGACTGATACGTTCATAATGTGCAAACATAATACGGTTTACCTTTGCATTTACTTTCAACTTGAAGGTTAATGTGCGCAGGGGTCAACCCATGCTATGGCAATAACCTTTGTTCGGAGGACCGACATGCACGAGACAGAGATCAACAACTACCTTGCCGTCATTAAGGTGGTCGGCGTCGGCGGCGGCGGTACCAACGCGGTCAATCGAATGATCGAAGAGGGCATCCGCGGCGTCGAGTTTGTTGCCATCAACACCGATGCTCAGGCACTCGCGATCTCTGATGCCGATATCAAGGTGCACATCGGCACCGACCTGACCCGCGGCCTGGGCGCTGGCGCCAACCCCGAGGTCGGCCGTAAGGCCGCCGATGAGTCCCGCGACGACATCGCCGAGGCGCTCGCTGGCGCCGATATGGTGTTCATCACCTGCGGCGAGGGCGGCGGCACCGGTACCGGCGCTGCCCCCATCGTTGCCGATATCGCGATGAACGAGGTCGGCGCGCTGACCGTCGCCGTCGTGACCAAGCCCTTTACGTTTGAGGGCCGCAAGCGCAAGAAGAGCGCCGAAGAAGGCATTAAGACGCTTTCCGACTGCGTCGACACCATGATCGTTATCCCTAACGACAAGCTGCTCGACATCGCCGAGAAGAAGACCACCATGCTTGAGGCCTTCGCAATCGCCGATGGCGTCCTTTCCCAGGGCACCCAGGGCATCACCGACCTCATCACCGTCCCCGGTATCATCAACCTGGACTTCGCCGATGTTAAGACCATCATGAAGCAGGCCGGTACCGCCATGATGGGTATCGGTACCGCTTCTGGGGACACCCGTGCCGTCGACGCTGCCCAGCAGGCTATTTCCAGCCCGCTGCTCGAGAGCTCCATCGATGGCGCTACGCGCGTCCTGCTTTCCATTGCCGGTTCCAAGGACCTGGGTATTCAGGAGATCAGCGACGCTGCCGACGTTGTCGCCAACGCCGTCGACCCCGAGGCCAACATCATCTTCGGTACCGTTGTGGACGAGTCCCTGGGCGATCAGGTGCGTATCACCGTTATCGCTACGGGCTTCTCCGACTCCAACGTCAACCGTCAGGACGAGCTCTTCGCTGCTCAGCAGTCCCAGAGCAAGGCCGCTGCTTCTGCCGAGCCGCAGCGCACCGCTCCTGCCACGAGCCCGGCTCAGGCTGCCCCGACTCGCAACGTCGGTGGTACCGAGCTTCCCAACTTTGGTAACGACCAGTTTGAGCTTCCTGACTTCCTCAAGCGCGGCAGCTTCTAGTTCGTCTTTATCAGCGACCTGTATGGGGTGCGTCCGATTGGGCGCACCCTTTTTGTTGTGTTTTGCCTTTGTAAACGAAAGCCTCCAATCTCCTTACGTTCCCCTTACGTTTAGCCCCTACCGCTGCGGGTATCCTTTTGATGAAGTATGGCAGCCGTGTGGCACGGACTGCTGCGGCGTCGCCGCGATACTTGTGTTATTAGGAGGCTTTAGTATGGCAGCACGTGCGGACAACGTTTCGCGTGTCGACCATGATGGAGATACGTTGGTGGAGGGCGCGACATCCGATGTTC
>USBA01000133.1 GCA_900552735.1 uncultured Collinsella sp.
GTGTGGCAGATCAACAGCAACGACGGCGCCACCAAGCTTATCGGCGCCAAGGACCCCGAGACCGGCAAGCCCAAATACGAGAGCCCGGTGAGCTACTGGATGCCGTTTGAGGGCAACATGGTTGGCTTCCACGACGCTACCTGGCAAAACGATTCGAGTTTCGATAGTGCCGAATCGTACAAATGGTGCGGTAGCCACGGCTGCATCAATCTGCGCCTGGCCGATGCCAAGGCGCTCCACGACTGCATCAAAGTCGGTCTGTGCGTGGTCGTGCATTCCTAGCACGTCACGCGCAACGCAACAAAGCTCAGCGACACCTACCTTTCGATGCTGAAAGAAACGCGCCTATGCGCCCGCCCCAACCGGTGGGCGCATATACTTATCGCGGTATGTTCTATAAAGGAGACGCTATGTCGAATGTCCCCACCATCACCCCGGGCCCCGACGATACCGGGCACGCGCCGGAAAGCGCAACTGAAACTCTACCGCTCATCACAAGCGCCCCCACGGCACAGCAAAACGACGACGAGCAAGGTAACGCCGGAATATCCGACGATGAGGCCTACGCAAAGCTCAAGGTCAAGCGCGCGGAGCGTCGCCGCAAAAAGCTCGTCCGCCGCGGCATCGCTGCCGGCATCGTGGGCGCTATTGTGCTCATCGCCGTTGTTGTTACTTTAGTCGTCAACGCAATGCCAGCTGGTACCAGCGAGCCAGTGACCGACATGGTCACCGAGGGCACGTTTACAACTACCGTTGAGGCAAAAGGCCAGCTCATGCCCATCTCGGCTTCGGTCGTCTCCCCTTCTGTCGACGGCACGGTAGCATCGATCAACGTGCAGGCCGGTCAGAGCGTCAACGAGGGCGACGTGCTCATGACCATTAAAAACGACGAGCTCGATCGCAACGTTGCCGAGGCGCAGCGCGCGGTGACTGCCGCACAGGAAGACCTGAAAAACGCACAAGCGGCGCTCGCCGCCGCACAGGCAGCACCGACGCTGGATGTCGACGGATCTACCACCCCGACGGATGTAACCTCCGACGCCAGCGCCGTGTCGAGCGCCCAGCGCAATCTCGCCTCGGCCCAGGCAACCCTGGACCAGGCAAATGCAAAGGCGGCAGAGCGCACCGTAAAGGCCCCCAGCTCAGGTAGCATCGTCGAGCTCAACGCCAAAGTGGGCGCTACGGTGACCGGAGGCATGGTCATGGGCGAAGGCGACACGAGCGGCGGCAAGCAGTGCATGCAGATCGCCGACCTCTCCAAGATGAAGGTGACGGTTCAGGTGGGCGAAAAGGACATCGCCAAGATCGCCGCGGGCCAGAGCGCCAACGTTACCTATCCCGCGTTTCCCGATATCGTGAGCCAGGGCACCGTCACGGCTATCGCATCGGTGGCAAACTCCGACGCCGTCAACGGTGGTGGCGGCAGCGTGACCTTTAACGTCGACATCCTCATCGAGGCACCAGATAGCCGCCTTAAGCCCGGTATGACTGCCGAGGTCTCGGTGGTAACCGAGCAGCTTGACGACGTGGTCATGGTGCCCACCATGGCGCTGATGACCGAGGACGGCGAACACTATTACGTCAACGTGGCAACCGACGGCGAAGGCAAGGAAACGCGCCGCGTGAAGGTGACCGTTGTGACGCAAAACGACAACGACGCCGTAGTAGGCAAGACGCAAGTCAAGCGCGACGACCAGGGCAACGAGATCAACCCTAACGTGCCGGTTACCAAGCTGCGCGATGGCGACACTATCGTTATGGATACTGGCACGGGCATGACGGCAGACGGCGGCGACGGCATGCCGGCCGACGAGGGCATGTAATGCGCCCCGTCATCGACATCCGCAACGTGCACCGCATCTTTGAGAGCGAGGCCGGTTGCGCTCACATCCTGCACAATGTGAGCCTGGCGGTGGACCCCGGTGAGTTCGTCGCTATCACCGGCCCCTCGGGCTCAGGCAAGTCGACGCTCATGAACATCCTGGGTTGCTTGGACAAACCGACGGCGGGCGACTATTACCTGCAGGGCCTCAATGTCGCCGAACTCGACGATGATGAGCTCACCGAGGTGCGTGCGCTGAGCATCGGCTTTGTCTTTCAGAGTTTCAACCTGCTGCCGCGTCTGTCGGTTATCGAAAACGTCATGCTGCCGCTGTCCTACACCAATGTGCCGCGCAACCAGCGCGAGATGCGCGCCGTGCACGCGCTGCAAGCCGTCACGCTACCGGTCGACCATTGGGACCACCGCATATCGGAACTCTCGGGTGGACAGATGCAGCGCGTCGCCATCGCGCGCGCCCTCGTCAACGATCCGCCCATCATCCTGGCCGACGAGCCCACGGGAAACCTGGACTCGGCAACCGGGGCGCTCGTCATGGAAACCTTCCACAAGCTCCAGGAGCGCGGCAAGACCATCGTACTCATCACGCACGACCCGGGCATTGCCGCCGAGGCCGACCGTGCCGTGACCATTCGCGACGGGCGAATCCATGACGGCGCATATATCGCGCATGCGCCGAATACGCTACGCGGCGCCATCAGCAACCTACCCGCGACTTGTACATCTTCCACGTGGCCGAAAGGAGCGAAGGCATGAGCACCCGAGATCTTATCCAAGAAGCCCTGCACTCGCTCGAGGCCAACAAGGGTCGCAGCCTGCTCACCATCCTAGGCATCGTCATTGGCATCGCCTCGGTCATAGCCATGACCTCGCTCATCGGCGGCATCCAAAACAGCCTGGTCAACAGCTTGGGCCTCAACGCGGCCCGCATGGTGCAGATCTACTCGTCCCAAGAGCTCACCGATTCGGACGTCGAGAAGCTGCGCAAGATGGTGCCGCAAATTGAGCAGATCGGCATCGTCGACAGCGCCTATTCCGAGTACAAAGTTGGAGATAAAAGCTATACCGTCATGGCACAGGGCGTCGATAGTGACATGCTCGATGCCGTGGGCGCCAGCAAGATCGTTGCCGGTCGCACCTATAGCGACATCGAGTCCAAATCCGGCGCTCGGGTGGCGCTCATCGGCCGCGGCGGCGCCGAGCAGCTGTACGGCAACGAGCAGGACGCGATCGGCAAGACCATCAAGGTCTCGAGCGGAGACGTGCAGATCATTGGCGTTATCGACGGCGGCAACGACTCCATGGGCTCGCTGAGCCTGTACATGCCCCGAGCAACGATCGCCGAGCTCTACGGCGATGACAATCCGTCGTTTCCCAGTGTGACGGCACTCGCCGCCGAGGACACCGATATGGACGAGCTCTGCAAGACGATCGAGTCCAAGGTGCGCAGCATGAAGGGCATCTCGGAGGACGACGAGTACGACAGCGTGTCGGCAAGCTCCATGAAGAGCGCTATCGATGCCCTCAACTCCTTTATGAGCGCCTTCTCGCTCATCATGGGCGCCGTTGCTGGCATTTCGCTCCTTGTGGGAGGAATCGGCATTATGAACATGATGCTCACCAACGTGACCGAGCGCATTCGCGAAATTGGCATTCGCCGGGCCCTGGGCGCAAGCCGACGCGATATCACGGCCCAGTTCCTGGCCGAATCCTCGGCGCTGTGCATCACCGGCGGCATTTTAGGTGTCGTGATTGGCTATCTGCTGGCCTGGGGGCTCACGTTCTTTGCAGCGAGCTCGGGCATTATGAACGAGTTAGGGGCCACTGGGACGATTACGCCGAGCTTCTCCATTACGACCGTGCTGATCGCGTTTGCCGTATCGGTCGGCATCGGCGTGATCTTTGGCTTCTACCCCGCGCGCCGCGCCGCAAAGCTCGATCCAGTCGAGTGCCTGCGCTACCAGTAGAACCTCAACCCTAAGTTGCGGTGAAATAGGGACTGTTTAGGCCGCTAGAAGACCAATTCAGTCCTTATTTCACCGCAACTCAGGGAGGATAAGGCGCTAGTGCTATTCGAAACGAGATTCCAAGCTCGACAGGCCGTTGAGAGTCAAGTCGTTGGCGACCGCCGAGACGCGCTCGATGGGAACCGAGCCGTCCGACAACGCCCACGTGCGATAGATGCCGATAATACCGGACAGCAAAAACGCCAGGTAGTAATCGAACATCTCGTCCTTTAGGCCCTGGGGAAGCAGATCGCGCTCAGCGATCTCGTGCTCGAGCGGTACACGCAGGCGAGCCATAAAGTCGTCGAGCGGAATGTTTTCGATCAACTGGCGATTAAGCACCAGGTTGTTGCACAGCGCCTCGTTAACGGTCTTGAAAAAGGACGCCGCAGCGCCAAGTGCGCGCTCGTTGGTGTCGCCGCCCATGGAGGAAAGCGTCTTCTCGACCGAATCGACAATCATCTCGACCACATCGACGGCAATGGCATCGAGCAAGCCATCGACCGTGCCAAAGTGCACATAGAAGGTCTTACGGTCGACATTTGCCTCGCGCGCGATGGCGCTCACCGTAATATCGGCCAGGGGCTTTTCCATGAGCAGACGCTCAAACGCCGAAAGAATCGCATTGCGGCTTCGGACGATACGACGGTCAAGGCGCGGTTTGGTGGTAGCCATAGACGTGTCCCCTTCATGTCAACTGCCCACCTGTAAATTCTCTACATGTGGGAGATAATCAACGTAAGAGGATTATCCTACATCTCACATCGCAATGACGGGCGTCATCAAGAACGCACGACTCGCCCACTGAGCCCTAGGACCTCTTCTTCTTATTAAGCGCCGACGGAGAAACGCGGATACCGTCACCAGTCTGACGAACGTAGGTCTTGTGAGCCGGCTTAGAGGCCACAGCAGCCTTTTGAGCACGCTGATTGGGATCCACGGTAACCTGGCACGCAGGATGCGCCCTAACGGGCGTAGAGGGCGTCTGAGGCGCACGCCCGAGCTTTCGCATCACACGGTCCCAGCGTGCATGAATACTCTCGTTGTGAGCGCTCTTAAGGCCCAGCAGCGGGGCGGCCAAAATGGTCGGCGCGATAAAGGTGATCAGACGCCACAGCAGATAGCCGGCAGTCGATGCCGTGCCAAAAAAGTGACCCAAAAACAGTGCGAAGCCGCCCTCGGCGCCACCGGTGCCACCGGGCAGCGGAACGGCGGAGCTCAGCAGCTGGACAAAGGCACTCGCGGCCATGACCGAGAAAAAGTCGACTTCGTGGTGGCCAAAGGAGAGCATCAAAAAGTACGGAACCAGGTAGAAAAACGCCAGCTGCAGCATAGTGATGACGACCGTGAGCAGCATGGACGAAAAATGGCCGGCGGAGAGTTTGAATTTCTCGGAGAACGAATAGATCTCGCCGTCGACAAAGGTGCGCCAGCCCTCGATCTTAGTGGCGGAGACGCCCACGCGCTCAAGCCAATTGATGATGCAATGTGCGACACGCGTGACGGTCTTGGGCATCAACGCCACGGCAAAGATGCCGAGCAGAATGCAGCAGTGGCCGCCAAAGCTAAAGACGCACAGCAGTGTCATGTCGCCATAACGCTCGGCGAAAAACGGCATACGGGCGAGCAGCAGAATGGCGCCCCATGCCACCAAACCAAATTGGTACACGATAAAGCGCGTAAACTGCGTGGCACCTGCTTCGCCCACGTTTTGGCCGGCTTTGGTCAGGCGGTAAATCTGGGCAGGCGTAGAGCCCATCATCATGGGCGTCAGGTTGCCAAAGAAGATGCCACTCGCCTCGACCGAAAT